>JBDNIB010000467.1:0-2737 GCA_041688535.1 Prosthecobacter sp. | reverse complement strand
TCGCGGTGAAAAACAGCACTGGGGCAAATGGACCGGCTGGCAGCGCTCGACGCGCGTCGTTTTGATGGTCGTGCCACCGCGCAATGCCGCAGCCGGAACCTATCAACTCGGCTCGCAATGCAACCAGCCTGCGAGTCTGCTCGATCTCTACCCCACACTCATCGAACTGTGCGGCCTACCGCCGCGCGAGGGGCTTTCAGGCCGCTCACTGGTTCCCGTATTGAAACACCCGCAACAGCCCTCGGACCGCGCGGTGATCACCACCTTCGATCAAGGCAATCATGCCGTGACCACGACCAACTGGCGCTACATTCGCTATGCCGACGGCGCTGAGGAGATCTACGATTCGCAGGTTGATCCCAACGAGTGGACCAATCTCGCGGGCAAGGCCGAGCACGCGGCCAAGCTCGCCGAGCTGCGTGCGCTCGCGCCAAAAATGACTCCGGCCGTCTCCAAACCCTTCGGTAAGTCGGCGAAGAAGAAAAAGAAGAAGCCCTGAAGGCTATTGCGGCATTTGTGCTGGAATTGACAGCAGGGGCGCGAATTGAGCCAAGACCCACACCCTTCGTTGAGGCAGCCTTGCCCAGTGATGAAACACCTTCTCATCGGCCTCATTCATTTCTCGCTGCTGGTTGTTGTCCAGGCTCAAACCCTGCGCCCAAAACTCCAGATCATCAACGGCAGTGATCAACTGGTGGACATCTTCTGGCTGAAGTCCGACACCGAGCGTGTGCCCAACGGATCGCTCAAGCCCGGCAAGGACGCCATCATCACCACGACTCTCGGCCACAGCTTCGCCATCGTCGGGCGTGATGACAAAACGGAAAGCTTGGTGACGAGTGAGGTGCCGGTGCAGGCGTTCCGCTTCGGCGGGGTTCCCGCGTTTTACACGCAGCGGGTCACGGCGCATGGGTTTCCGATTGTCGCCTCGGCCAAGACGAATCCGCATGCGCTGAAGGAGGCGGTTTACATCGTGGACCAGATGCTGGCCGAACGTCCCGACGTTCGTGACGCGATGATCAAGAGCGGCTCGCGCCTGTGCATCCTCTCGCACGATGAATTCACCACCGACCAGCCCGAGTTCGCTGGGTTGGAGGCCGTTCCAGGCTATGAGGCGATCTCCGCCAAGGAATACTGGGACGCGCGAGCACGCGGACTCGGTGGCAGCGAGACCGATCCCATCTCCTCTTGCGCGGAGGAGAACCTGCTGGCCTACGAGGGCGATCCGTATGACACGGAGAACATTCTCATTCACGAGTTCGCGCACAACCTGCACCTGCGTGGCATGACGAACGTCGATCCCACATTCGATGTGCCATTAAAGGCCGCTTACGACGCCGCGATGACGGCCGGGCTTTGGAAAGGCGCTTACGCCTCCACGAACCATCACGAATACTTCGCCGAGGGCGTGCAGAACTGGTTCGACAACAACCGAGAGAACGATTCACAGCACAACCACGTCAACACCCGTACCGAACTGATCGAATACGACCCAGGTCTGGCCGCGATCTGCCGTGAGGTGTTTGGCGACACTGTTTTGAAATACACCAAGCCGCAGACACGGCTCACGGGGCATCTCGCCGGCTACGATCCGGCCAAATCGCCGCGCTTTGTCTGGCCGGACCGCCTCATGAAGGCGCGTGGGATCATCAAACAGAAGCAGCTCGCCAGCTACCACGCCGCCACCGGCCGCAAGGAGCGCGACGAGCGCCGCATCGTTGGCTGGACCGTGCATGTGAGCACGACGCTCATCGAGCAGGATGCGCCCGCGCTTGAAAAGGCGCTGCAACTCCTCCGCGCCCAGCTTGAGGAGATCATCCGCGTCGTTCCAGCCGCTGCTGTGGCGGAATTAAAAAAAGTGCCGCTGTATTTCTCGCCGGAGTATCCCAACACGCGGCCGCGTGCCGAATACCACCCGGATGCGAAGTGGCTGCGCGACAACGACCGCGATCCGGTGATGGCGAAAGCGGTCGAGTTCACCAACGTGCGCATCTTTGAAGACGAAACGCGCCGCATGCCGAATTTCGCCCTGCATGAGTTGGCGCACGCCTACCACGACCGCGTCGTGCGCATGGGTTTCACCAATCTCGAAATCAAAGCGGCCTATGAAAAGGCCAAGACGAGCGGCAAGTATGACAAAGTCGAGCGCCAGGACTCCGAGGGCCGCCGACGCCTCGACAAAGCCTACGCGATGACCACGCCGCAGGAGTACTTCGCCGAAACGACGGAAGCGTATTTCAGCCGCAACGATTTCTTCCCGTTCAATCGGGATGAGCTGCAACAGCACGATCCCGAAATGGTCTTGGTGCTGAAAAAACTGTGGGGAGTCATTCCGGCGCCTTCGTCCGATCAAAATGGCTCAAAGTAGTGAAGTCACCATGACCGCACCGTACGCCCTATCATCAAAGCGCCGTGGCGATCATCGCCGCATCCGACGCGCGCATCCATTGGGGTCATGCGTGTCCCTAGCGACTGTGCTCACCGTTCTCCATGTCGTCGTTCTCACGGCGGCGCAGCCGGTGATTCCCGGGCTGAATGCGGACGGATTGAGCGCGGATTTAAAGGGCGTGGTGCTCATTGAGGAGATGAATTGCGTTGTCTGTCATGCGGCGGATGGCACGCTGGCCGCGCGGTCGAAGAAAGCGCCGCGTCTCGCGGAGATCGGCGCGCGTGTGTATCCGGGCTTCATCGAGTCGTTCATCAGCGACCCGCATGGCACAAAGCCAGGCACGACGAT
>JBDNIB010000466.1:0-8323 GCA_041688535.1 Prosthecobacter sp. | reverse complement strand
GGATTACCTCGAGCAGGTTGCCCTGGTCAAAACTGCCTTTCACAATGTAGGCGTTCGCGCCCGCATCAATGCCGCGTTCCTGATGCTCGCGCGTACTGAGCGCGGTGACGAGCACGACGGGGAGCTCCGCGAGCTTTTTGTCCGCGCGAATCCGGGTGGTGAGGTCGAAGCCGTCCATGCGCGGCATCTCCACGTCCGAGACCACGAGGTCGAAATCTTGGCTCTTCAGCGCGGTGAGCGCGTCCACGCCGTCGATTGCCGTGGTCACTTGATAGCCCGAAGATTCCAGAATGTTTTTCAACAACATCCGTGAGGTGACCGAGTCATCCGTCACGAGCACACTCCGCTTGCGCGCGGCGGTATCCGGCACGGCGCTCCTGGTGGCGCAGCTACCGCCGCCGGCCATGCGCACGGCGGATTTAAGCAGGTCGCTGGTGTTCAAAATAATCGCCGGCGTGCCAGAGCCGAGGATGGTGGCGCCGACGACATTGCGCACACGCAGCAGCGGCCGGCCCAGGCTTTTCACCAGCACCTCCTGCTCATGAAACACCTCATCCACCCCAAAGCCGATGCGTTTGTCACCCGTGCCGCGGACCACCACCTCCACGTAGCCGCCCTGCTGCGCCTGACCGCGTGGCGGCAAGCCGAGCACCTCGTCCAGCAGCACAAAGCTGATGGCATGGCCGTTGAGGCTGAATGACTCGGTGTTTTCCATGGTCTGGATGTCGGCCAGCGGCACCCGCTTGATGCGCTCCGCCTGGGTCGTGGGAATGACAAAGCACTGACCGCCAGCACCGACCAGGATGCCCTTGAATGTCGCGAGCGTGATCGGCACCGTGATGCGAAACGTGGTGCCCCTGCCCTGCGCGGTCTCGGTGGTGATGCGGCCGCCCAGTTTTTCCACTTTTTCACGCACAATCGCCATGCCCAAGCCGCGTCCTGAAATCTCGGTGATAATTGGACTGGTCGAGACACCAGAATCAAAGATGTGGGGCAACGCGGTGGCATCATCCAACTGTGCCGCCTCGTCCTCAGACAGGGCGCCGCTGCGGACGGCCGCCGCCTTCACCTTCGCCACCTGGATACCGCCGCCGTCATCGGTGATGCTGATTTCCACCTTGCCGGCTTCGATCTGAGCGACGGAGATGGTAACGGTGCCAGACGCGGGTTTCTGCGCCCGCACCCGCTCCGCTGGCGGCTCCAGGCCATGGTCGAGACTGTTGCGCACCAGGTGAATGAGCGGGTCCTTCATCTCCTGCAAGATGCGTTTATCGATCTCCACCTCGCGTCCATGCAGCACCAGCACGGCCTCCTTGCCCTGCGTTCGTGCGTGGTCGCGCACCAGCTTTGGAAACAGGTCCAGCAGAGTGCTAAACGGCAGCATCACGAGATGTCTGGCATCCTCCAGCAGGTCATCCACGAGCGTGCCGATGCCGCGCTCGTCACGCTCAGCGGCTCGTTTGAGCTGGATGAGATGCCGGTCGAGCGCCTGCATGAAGCTGTGGTTCCACTCCAAAAAATCGCCCAGTTTCGCCAGCACGGCGGCACTCTGGCCCACGAGGCCGGTGCGCGTCGAATCACGCACTTTCGCCCACGCCTGATGCCATGTCTCGATGCGATCCTGCAGCCCGCGCACTTCCGCCGCATGCTGGCTGGCCGTGAGCTTCACAGCGATCATTTCCTCGGCCTGCCGCAGCAGTGAATCCATTTTAGCCATGGGAATGCGTACCGTTTCCGATAACTGCGGGCTGACATCGTCCGCTGCCACATGTTCGCTCACCACCGGTGCCGTCGGCGGTTTGGCGACCGGCGTAGGGATGGCTTGCGCCGCCACAGGCACAGCGGCCTTGGGCGCGCGGACACTGACAGCCGCCAGCACCGGAGTACAGGTCACTTCACCCAGTTGCCGAACCATCGCCTGCACTTCCTCCTGCTCCGCAGCACCCTCACTCGCGGCAGGCAGCCGGAGCAGCTTGCGCACCAAATCCAGGGCGCGATTCAGGATGTCGAAGGTCTCCGCAGTGACCGGCGACGGCTGGCGCTTCCATTCGGAAAAAATGCTCTCCAGCACTTGGCAGATTGCCTGGAGGTCACTGCGGTCCACCGCGCCAGCCGCGCCTTTGAGACTGTGAGCCTCGCGGAAAATAACCTCAATGAGTTCCTTCTGCTTGGCCACAGCAGACACCTGCTCCAACTCCAGCAGTCCCGCCGTCATCGACTGCACATGCTCCTCCGCCTCGATGGCGAATGCCTCCCGAAGTTTGCTGAGAAATGCCTCGTCCTTCATCGTCTGATTCCGTTGCCACGTTTCACACTTTAAACCGCTCGACGAGCTGCTTCAGCCGCTGTCCGAGATCGTGTAGTTGCTGCGCCGCCACCTCCGCCTGTTTGGTGCTGCCGACGGTCTGCGTGCTCGCCAGCTTGATGTTCTCCATCGCCAGCGCCACTTGGTCCATGCTGACGAACTCCTGCTGGCTCGTCGCCGCGATCTGCGTAGAGGCCTTCGCCGCCCCCGCAATGCTGTCCGCCAGTTGGCCGATGCACTCGCCCGCCGCGTTCGACTGCATCACCCCTGCCTCCACGGACTTGCTCCCCTGCTCGGTCGCCAACACCGCGCTGCTCGTCGCCTTTTGAATGTCGTTCAATATCCCGCGCACCTGCGTGGTCGCCTGCTTCGACTGTTCCGCCAACGACTTCACTTCCTGCGCCACCACCGAGAAGCCCTTCCCCTCCTCCCCCGCCTTCGCCGCCTCGATGGCGGCGTTCACCGCCAGCAGTTTCGACTGCGCCGCAATGTCATCCACGGTGGCGATGATCTCGCCGATGGCCCGGCTTTGCGCACTGAGGCTCAGGATGCTCTCCGCGACCGCACCCATCTGCTGGCGGATGCCATTCATGCCTTCGACGGTCTGCTGCACTGCACGCTTACCACTTTTCGCAATCTCCGCCGCCTTTTGCGACTCCTCGGCCACGGATTTCGCCTTCTGGCTGGAAAGCTGCGAGGTGTGCTTCACCTCCTCCACCTCCTCCACCGTCGCCGTCGTCTCCATCACCGCCGTGGCCGTCTCCGCCGCGCTGGCCGCGAGCTGTGTCGTCGAGGCCATGATCTCGCTCGCGGCGGCAGCAAGAACATTCGCCGCATCTAACATCTCCTGCATGACGCCGCACAAAGACGCCACCATGTCCGCAAAGGCATTGCCCAGCACATCACGTTCAGAACGCGGCGTGATCTGCGCAGTCAGATCACCGTCGGCGATTTGTCTGGCACGCCCCGAGAGCACCGACAGGGAGCGCATCATGAGCTGAAAGGTTTGTGTCAATGCGCCGACCTCATCACTGCGGTCCTCACCGCTGAATTCCACGCTGAGATCGCCATCGGCGATCCGGTCCGCAGCCACGGTTATTTTTTCAAGCGGGTTCGCAATGAGGCGGCCCATGCCGAAGATCATTACTCCCGCCACCAGGAGCGCGACAGCTCCGAAGATGGCAAAAACGAGCTGTGACTGATCCAGGGTGGCCTGCGATCTCTCGGTCAGGCGCTGGCTAAATTCTTTGGCGAATCCACGCATTTTCGTGAACCTCTCGGCCTGCACGCCAAGGATGAGGGCGACCGCCGCCTCCTTTTTCTGCTGGCGGATGAACGGAATCACCTCGGCTTCCCTCGTCCGCACATACTCCTCGCGGATGGCCGTGATCCGTTCGAGGGAAGACTGCAGCTAATCATCGCGATAATACAACGAATCGAGGCGTTTGAGGACTGCGGAAGTGTCGCTCGAATAAACATCCACCTCCTGCACATTTGCCTCCATTTCCGTTCCGGGAGGGACAAGCGCGGCGCTCAGCAAGGCGCTTTGCTGGGCATTGAAGTTGTTCTCCAGCAAAATCGCGGCAGCAATGCCGCTTTCCGCCACACGGACCGTCTGGATCGAAATCCGCGCCGTGATGATGATCACAAGAAGAAGCAGGATCACGAGGCCGAAGCCGGCCGTCAGTTTGGAACGAGTTTTGAGGTTGGAGAACCAGCGCATGGAGCTGCCTTTCGTATGTTGGTGGAATCAGGAGGAGACATCCTCGTCAACGAGGATGCGGTTGTCGGAAAGAATCTTGGCGGCGTCCAGCACGACCAGCCGATCACTGGTGACACCACGCAAATAATCAGCGCGGACGCCCGTGAGCGTCGGCAGCGCGGTATCCAGATCGCGCAGACGAATGCGGCGCACCCCGCAGATCGCATCCGCAAGGATGCCTAGCTGCATGTCGCCCTGCTCAATGATAATGATCTTGTTCAGCTCGGTGATGCCCTGGTCCGGCAGATCGAAAAACTTTTTGAGATCGATCACCGTGCGGATCTCACCACGGAGATTCATGATGCCGAGCACAAATGGCGGGCAGCAGGGCACCGGTGTCAGCTCCTTCAGCAGACAAACCGTCTGCACCTGGGCCAGCGGCAGCGCGTAGTGTTCGCCGCCAAGCTCGAACTCGACAGCCTCCAGCCATGCGGACGCGGCTTCCGCGACCTGCGGCTCCCGCGCCAGCACCCGCGCACGTGTTTGCAAAATCTGCCGATTCTCCTCAGGCGAGAGCGTGAAGCCCTGGTCAATCGCCGCCCGCACCGCCTCAATGTGACGACGCATTTCATCCCAGTCGGTTGGCTCGTGAACGCTCATTCCGCAACCTCCTGCATGGTGGTTAAAATCGCCAGCAGACGCTCGGCGGTGATGCCGTCAGCTTCGGGCAGCTCCGCCGCGCGCGGATATTTTTGCAGCAGCCTGCGGGCATTGTCGAAGCACCGCACCGCATCGTATCGCCGCCCCTCCCGCAGCATGAGATTGCCCAGCATAAAGTGCGCGACGACGAAATCGTGATCGAGATACAACGCATGTTTGATCGCCTGGATGGCTTCTGGGACGGCATTCTGTTCCTGTAGGATGACACCGCGCAGATAATGACTGGAGGCCACCAGCCGGTCCTGCTCAATGGCGCGGTCACAGGCGGCGAGAGCAGCAGCGTGGTCCCCTGCATTCGCCAGACGCCTTGCCTCCGCCGCATGATCAGGCGGCGGTGCCACCGGCTCACGCGGCTGGGAAACATGAATCACCGGCGGCGTGACCAGCTTGGCAGGCGCTTTGACGACCGTTGGCGGCGCTGCCACGCTGACGCGGGCTGGCGGAGCGCCTTTGCGATAGATCGCCGTGCCAGCAAAGCCTGCGGGCGAAAATTCGGCAAAGGTCTGCTGCGAGGCCTCCGAAGCATTCACAAACAGCCAGCCGCCCTCCATCAGCGAATGGTTCAGGCCGGCGACCACCTTGCGCACCTGCTCCGGCGAGAAATACATCATCACATTGCGGCAGAAAATGATGTCCATCGCCTGCGTGTTCGTCGTGAGGGAAGGATACCCGTCCTCGACCAGGTTCAGGGCACCGAACGTCACCATCTTCCGAATGACCGGCAGCACCTCGAACTTTCCCTCGGCGCTGCGGCGGGTGAAGGCGCTGCGGTCCGCTTCGCTCACACCACGAAACGACCACTGGCCGTATACGCCCTGGGCGGCCTTGTGCAGAAACTTCGGATTCAAATCGGTCGCCAGCACTGTCACCCGCCAGTCGTCGATGTCGGGGATCGTGCGGCGCAGCACAAACGCAATGGAGTAGGCCTCCTCACCCGTGCAGCAACCTGCGCTCCAAATGCGCAGCATTTTCGTGCCGCCGCGTCGTTCCTGGATCAGCGCCGGCAGGATGTGCGACTCCAGCGCTTCAAACGCCTTCGGATCACGCATGAAATAGGTTTCACCGATGGTGAGCTGCCCGGCGAGCGAATCAATCTGCGTCTGGTCAAACTCCCCAGACGCCAGCTCGCGAGCGTAGGCCTCGACACTGGCACGGCCAAGTTCCTTCGCCGCGCCGCCCAGCCCGCGCTCCAAATCCGCCCAACGTTCCGGCGGGTAATGCAGCCCCAACTTTGCCGCCACCGAGTGGCTGACCGCTTCCAGTAGTTCTGCCGTGCGCATGGTTGTCATGACGGTAAGTTCAGCAGCAGTTGCAATGCCTCATGATCCTTGATCGAAAGAAACCGCTCCACATCATGCACCTGCACCAGACCGCCATCGAGTTTCATCACGCCGGTGATCGAGTCCAGATCTGGCAGAATCTCCGCCGCCGGTGTGATGCGCGCCTCCGCCCGTGACACCTGAAGACCACCCAAGCTCCAGGCTCATTATGCCGTGCCATGCCTGCCGGAAACGGCTGGTTGGGGCAGGCTGGTTGGGGTGAGGCCATAACAAAATCCTCTGATTTCCCGCTTGTCAGTGGTCAGCATCCGTTCGTCGCGCGGGATCCCGCAAGGCTCGTCCGGGAAGCCAGTGGCGCAAGTTTTTTCAACCGCGTTGGACTCATCATCTGCGAAAAAATCACCGTAGATGGGCATGCCGCTGCACACACAACGCAACCATCAGCGTGTCGTTTCATCACTCAACGACAGCACAATAACCCGAGTCGGCCATGGGCTGAAACTGCCGTCAAAAACACCCTCAGCCTTGTTCGCCTCAGACTGAACCGGACAGCCTGGCACTAGTAAACAACTCCTAATATTGATGAAATTTGCATTGACGCTCCACGGCCCGCTCTCATAACCTCCGATTACGGCAACAGCCGCCAACAACACTATGGCCAAGAAAGCAACCACATCCAAATCAGCAGCCAAGAAAGCCCCAGCCAAAAAGGCTCCAGCTACAAAAGCCCCAGCCAAAAAAGCCCCAGCCAAAAAGGCTCCGGCCAAGAAGGCTGCAGCCAAACGTAAACCTAATCCTGCTCTCATGAAGCCGGTGCAGCCTGACGCCGTCCTCGCGGTCGTCGTCGGCAGCAAGCCAGCTCCACGCGGTCAGATCACCAAGAAGCTGTGGGACTACATCAAGAAGAACGGTCTCCAGGACGCCAAGAACAGGCGCAACATCAATGCCGATGACGCATTGAAAGCGGTGTTCGGCGGCAAGAAGCAGGTGAGCATGTTTGAGATGACCAAGCTGGTCTCCAAGCACATCGGCTAATTCATTCCTGAACTCCACGTCGCCGCGCCCGGTTTCGACCTGGCGCGGCGCTTTTTTGTCTGCGCACCGCAAAGCGGTCTCGCCTCACACTGATTGTGCCACGTAGTCCAGCTCCATGAATTCGGCGACCTCGGGCAGCCAGCGGCCCTGCACGAAGGCCACATGATCAGGATGCCTGTCATAGCAGGCGTAAGCCGCAGCATCGGCGAACTCCATCGACAGGCCAAACGTAAAAGGATTCTTCGTGCTCGTCTGGCGCAGGCACTCAAACTTCCGCACGCCCTCGATTTTGGTGAGTTCACCTGCGGCGGCGAGAAAACCGCGCTCGGCATCCGAGCCGGGGGCATGCTTGAGGCGGAAGGCGACGGTGTGGCGGATCATGATGCTGCCTACCTTGTGCGACACAGACGATCAATCAAAAATCCGAACGCATCGATTTTCCACTCACAGGCTTGACCTCGATGAAGTCGATCTCGACGTCAGGCAGGTAAACGCGCAGCGTGCCGAGCGGGCCTTTCTCCGGAAGATCGACCTTCAATTCCTGCCATTCACCGGCTTTGATCTCAAGCGGCACACTGTGGACGACGCTCAGATCTGCTGAAGTTTTCGGCAGGCTGTCGATCTTCCCCGCGCCGCCCGCCGTGCTGCGCACCCGCAGCGTCACCACCGCAGGACCGTCCATCTTCGCCATGCCGTGACCAAGGAACGCCGCCCCAGGTTTTCCGGCGCTCTTGATCGTCAGGACACCCTCGCTGACGGTTGCCTTGCAGCCGCGTTCCTGCCAGTTGTCGAGCGGATCGGTGTTCGCGGGTTTTGTCTTTGCCGCCACGGGCTTGTAGGCGGGATTCGGGCGCGGATACGTCGCTCCCGTGTCCTTGAGGAAGCCGTCGATGAGCAACCCAAGTTCCTGCACCTTGCCCGGCATCGTTTCACTGAGGTCGTTCGCCTCGCTGATGTCTTCGCGCAGGTTGTAAAGCTCGTGCGTGCTCGGATTGCCAAACCAGCGCAGCAGCTTGAAGTCGCCGCTGCGCACCCACACACCACCGGCGCGATTTGCCCCGGCATGCGGATGGTAATTGAAGTAGGCGTCGCGTTTCAATTCATCTTCGCCTTTGAGCACCTTCGCATAGCTCACGCCGTCGATGATCTGTTTCTCAGGTTTCGCGATGCCCAGCAGATTGATCACCGTCGGATACACATCGATCGGCCCCACGATCGCCTCGCTGAGGCTCGCCGACTGGATATTGCCCGCCCAGGCCCACATCAGCGGCACGCGCGTGC
>JBDNIB010000465.1:0-3635 GCA_041688535.1 Prosthecobacter sp. | reverse complement strand
CGGCATCACCGCCGGAGCGCTGCCATTCCTCGCCGGACTGCCGAGCATCACGGGTGCCCCTGCCCCGCAGCGGCGGCAGCGGCTAATCATCATGTTCTCGCCGAACGGCACGATCCCGAATGAATTCTGGCCGGACCAGCCCGGGCCGAACACGGAGTTCAAAGCCATCTTGAAGCCACTGGAGGCATTCAAGCAGCGCACGCTGCTGCTGCACGGCGTCTTCAACAAGGTGCGCGGCGACGGCGACAGCCACATGCGCGGCATGAGCTGCCTACTGACGGGCGACGAGCTACTCAAAGGCAACATCATGGGCGGCGGTGGCAATCCAGCGGGCTGGGCCAGCAGCATCTCGATTGACCAGGAAATAAAGAACTTCCTGCAAAGCCGGGCGGAGACGAAGACGCGCTTTGGCTCGCTGGAATACGGCGTGGCCGTGCCGGAACGCGCCGATCCGTGGACGCGCATGAGTTACGCAGGCGGGAACCAGCCCATCGCGCCGATTGATGACCCGCATCAGGTGCTGAAAAAACTCTACGGGCAGATGAAGGACAAGGACAGTCTCGTCAGCGTGCTCGACGACGTGAAGGACGACCTCAAGCGCGTCTCCGCAAAGCTCAGCTCCCGTGACAAGGCGCTGCTGGACCAGCACATGACGCTGGTGCGCAGCCTGGAGCAGGATCTCGCTGATGCCGACAAGCAGGGCGCGCTGGCGCATCCCGTGCCGCAGGTGGACCCGAGCATCGAGCTGGTGAACGACAACACGCCCGAGATCAGCCGCATTCAAATCGACCTGCTGGTCAATTCACTCGCCAACGACATGGCGCGTGTCGCCACACTGCAATACATGCGCAGCGTGGGCATGGCGCAGATGCGCTGGCTCGGCATCCAGGAGGGCCACCACTCGCTCTCGCACGATCCTGACAACAACAAATCGAGCTACGAGAAGCTGATGAAGATCAACACCTGGTTCGCCGGTGAGTTCGCGTATCTGGCGAAGCGCCTGAGCGAAACCCCAGAGCCGACCGGCGACGGCAGCATGCTGGACAACACCCTGCTGGTGTGGACCAACGAACTCGGCAAGGGCAACAGCCACACGCTGGACAACATCCCGTATGTGATGGTCGGCGGCGGCTGCGATTTCAAGATGGGCCGCTCCCTGCATTGCGACAAAGCCGCGCACAACCGCCTGTGGCTGTCCGTCGCCCATGCCATGGGCCACACCGAGTTGCAGACCTTCGGCAAGAAGCAGTTGTGCGAGGGCGGAGCGTTGAACTTGAGCTGAGACGGCAGGATGCCGTCACTCCTTGGGACGGACACGGGGCGCGAGTGTGTCGCAGACCACTCGCCTCTTTTTCAGCCCAGCGGTGCCGCTCATAAATGACGAGTAGGCTTCGACATACTTGCGCTCCAACAAAACGAGCGGCGTTCCACCTCAATCCAGCGCGCGTTTCGGCGGCGCGATGGTGACGGCAGCAGCAGCTCCCGGCTTGCGAACGGCGGCGGGCGCGAGACGCTGCACCTCGTAGCCGGGAATGTTCAGCGTGAGATCGAGTTTGGTGAGGAACTCCCAGGTAGCGGAGACCCCGACCTCGTCGGCGAGTTTACGGGCCTCAAGGTAGGCTTCAAAGGCGTCCGGCATGACTTGGAACACGGCCACGCCGCTGGGATCGACTTTGATGTCACGCATAAGGCGGATATAGGCGGAATTGGGCTGCTTCATGGCCGCGATGGTTTCACCACCGCCGCCTTTTGGGGTCAGCGCCAGTTGCACCAGATTGGAGGTGGGAGTGCTCTTGGCCTCGAAAGCGTAGGAGCCGGCCAGCAGCGGGTTAGCGGCGGCACGCTGCATCAGCGACGCCACGCGCGTGGCGTCGTAAATGGAGCGCTCCTTGCTGCGGTCCTCGATGCCTTTGAGCTTACCGAGATCGCGGGTGAAGTAGTCCGCCACATCCTTGGGCGCGGCCTTGACCTCATGGGTGGCGGAACCCCAGGAAAAGGTGATTTTGCCGCCGGCCACCACGGCTTTGATGGTCGGCTTGAGCGGATCGCGTGAAGGCTCCAGTTTCAGCCATGGGGCCACATCCCCTTTCGTGGCGGCGGCGACGGCCTCGGCCACCACGGGTACGGTTTGCCGCGTGGGCACGGCGATGTCGGCCAGCGCGGCGAGCAGTTGCTTCGTGGGCTGGATGCCGGTGGCGGCCAGCACCTTGTAGCCATCCGCCAAATGCTCCACCTGGACGCGATCCGCCAGCGAGGCGATTTCCGTCCGGGCCTTCTGCGCGTTGGCGGGGGAACCGAGGATGCCTTCGAGCAGTTTGGCAAAGGGCGCGAACTCGGGGTTTTTGATCTCGAGCTGTGACTTCACCTTGTCCATGCCGTCGAGGATGGGCTGCAAAAACTTGCTCTGGCTGAAGGTGATCACGCCCTGCTTCGCGACGAGCACCCGCGTTTCCACCGGCTTCTCAGGATAGGGCCGCGGATTGGGCAGGCGGACGTAGGTGGGCGGCGGCGGTTGGAAGACCGGTGTCTCGTCCAGCAGCGCCTTGAGCCGCTCCACCTCGGTCTGCAGCTTGTCGGTTTCCACCTTGGCGAGTTCACGGTCTTTACGACGTTCTTCGAGCTGTAGCTTGAAGGCGTCCAAGTCCATGAACTTCATCTTGGCCTGGAGGTCGGAGGTGTCGATGGTCTTGAGCTGCTCAACTGCCTTCTTCATGTCCGCCTCGGCCTGCTTCTGGTCTTCCTCCAGCTTTTTTGGGTCCGCCGGCGGCGGCGGGAGCTGCTTCAACTGCTCCTGCATCTTCTGGTGCTCCTCGGGCGTGACTGGCGGCAGTTCGGAGAGGATTTTCTGCACCACCCGGGCGGCATTCAGCGCCATGACGACGAACACGATCATGAGCACGCCGACGACGTTCGTCACCGCATCCATGAGGGAGTCGAGGTTCAGCTCACCGCCGCCGTCAGCTTTCTTTTTGGCCATGGTCGTGTGGGGTTAAAGTTCAGTGGGTTTACTTCGCCGCAGGTGGCACAGAGGGCTTGGGTGCCGCCGGGTCAGGAGGAGGGGCGGCGGGCGGCGGCGGGATTTTGCCGCGATATTTGTCAAACATCGCGAGGTCCAGCACCCCGCGCCCTGGAATGGGCAGCTTGCCCACACGTACCTGGTAGTCATTGTCCGCGCGGCCCGCGCCGTTGTTAAAGGCCCCCTGCCCGTCGTCGCGGATGAGGAACAGCACGATCGACTTCGGGTTCTTGGCGACTTCGGTCAGGAAGTGATTGTAGGCCACGTCGCTGACGACGACCTCAGGGGTGGCGCTGAGACGGTAGTCCTCATCCCCCCAGGCCTTGAGAATCTTCAGGCCGCCGCCGACGGCCTCCACGAAATAGACTTTGGAATCCTCCGCCATGCCGCTGCCGGAGGGCTGCACCACCACCGGCGGGATCTTCTTGTCCTCCGGCACCTTACGCTTCTTGATCTCCGCCAGCAGCAACTCGATCTCCTTTTTGCTTTCAATCTGCTGCTTCTTCAGGCCCTCAATCTCCAGCAGCAGGTCGTCCAGCTCCTTCTGCATCTGCTGGCTGATCTTCAGGTTCGCCTCCTGGATGTCCTTGGAGGTGCTCATGAGCTTGCGCAGCTTGAT
>JBDNIB010000464.1:0-3343 GCA_041688535.1 Prosthecobacter sp. | reverse complement strand
GATCGTCTTCCGCGTGCGCCGCCTGCGTTTTCCGATCAAGAGCGAGGTCAAACACCGCTTCCCGCCCAACCGTGAGGTCTTTCCTGAACTCAGCGAACTCAGCAGCGAGGCGGAGGACGCCGGCTTCACCGAAGTCGGCGACACCGGTTGGCAGTGGAGCCAGACCGATCACTTCATGCGCCTGTTTTACCATGCGGAAATGCGCACGCAGGCCGCCATCGCCCTCGCGCAGCAGGGAGACTTTGGCTTTTCCTACGTCAGCCTCACCTCACGGGCGCACAGCGGCACCACGTTCACGACCACGAACTACCCTTTTGCTTCCACGATGAAGCATACGCCCAAGCAGCGGCTCAACCGCTTCACCCATGCCGATTCATTTGAAGACCTGCTGGCCCGGCATGAGGAGTTTCTGCAAAGCCAGGGTCTCAGCCCAGAGGATCTCGTCCTACAGGACACCGAGTACCTCCATGCCTACATCGAGCGCGACATGAGCGCCCAGATCGACCACAACATCAACGCCGGCGTCATCGAACCCACCGGCAACGGTGAGTTCCGCTATTCCTGGCGCGGCTGCATCTTCCTCTACTGGCAGGTAGTGAAGGACATGGTGCGGGTGTGAGCTGGTACAGTAGCCATCTTGCACCGCAAGATGAGCACAGCGCTTGCGCCAGCTCCTCACGGCTTCAAATTCGACTACGTACTCAGTTGGCGTGAGCGCTCAGCTCCTCTCGCTGAGCGAGAGGGCTACTTTGGCAGACGCTTGCACGCGGCTCATGACCCTGGCTGCGGCTGATTGCGGGCGGCTTCCGCCGCAGCGCGTTGGGCAGCCTCGGCAGCGGCCCTTTTTGCTTCTTCCTGCGCACGACGAGCTTGTTCCTCAGCCTGCCGCTGTGCCATCTCCTGAGCGGCACGTTGCGCGGTCTCTTGCTGGACGCGCATTTGTTCTTCCGCAGCTCGGCGGGCCTGCTCCTCCGCTTGGCGCTGGGCCATTTCTCGCGCACGCTGCATTTCAGCCTCCTGCTGGCGGCGGGCAGCTTCTTCGGCTTGGCGTTGTGCCATTTCCTGGGCACGTTGCGCGGTCTCTTGCTGCGCGCGCATTTGCTGCTCTTCCGCGATACGGCGGGCCTGTTCCTCGGCTTGACGCAGTGCCATCTCTTGCTGGCGCTGCATGGCGACGGCTTCGGCCTGTTGACGTTCCAGCGCGGCCTGCTCGGCGGCCATGCGTTCTGCTACCGCACGTTGCTGGGCGGCGAGCTCTTCCTGTTGCTGGCGCTGCTGTTGCATCGCGGCGGCCTCGGCTTGCTGGCGGGCACGTTCGGCTTCGGCGGCTTGTTCGGCAGCCATGCGTTCGGTGGCAGCACGCTGCTGGGCGGCGAGTTGCTCCTGTTGCTGCTGCATCGCCGCAGCTTCAGCTTGTTGACGTGCCTTTTCGGCTTCCATAGCGGCCATGCGTTGCTGATTGGCGATTTCTTCCTGCTGCTGGGCGGCAGCGGCTTGCATGCGCACTTTTTCAGCTTCTGCCATCGCCTGGGCTTGCTCGGCGGTGGCTTTGTCGGCCTGCTGTTGCATGGCGGCGACCTTAGCTTGTTGTTCAGCGGCAATAAGACGAGCTTTTTCCACTTCAGCGGCGGCAGCAGCCTGATCGGCAGCCAATTTCTCCTGCATGGCCTGCGGGTTCGGGGTGGATTCGTTCGCTGTCGGCATCACCGCAGGTGCTGCAACAATGACCGGCTCTGTTTTCACCGGTTCCGCCGCCGGGGCTTCGACAGGTGTCGTCGCAGGCATGGCTGGAGCCGAAACAGCGTTCCCGACCGTTTGCGGTGCCGTTGTGTCTGCGGCAGCCGGTTGCGTTGCAACCACGGCGGCTGGCGCAGTGGTTTCCTCGGTAGGTAGCGTTGCGACCGGCGTGTTCGGTGTCGTCACAGCGGGTGAAGTGGCGATCACCGGCTCGGTTTTCGCCAACTCTGCTCCAGGGACTTCGACAGGCGTCGTTGCAGGCATGGCGGGAGCCGAAACGGCGTTTTCGACGGGTTTTGGCACTGTTGTCTCTGCGGCAGCCGGTTGCGTTTCAACCACGGCGGCGGGCATCGGCGTGATACCCTCCACCACGGCTGGCCGGGGCTTCCTGCCAGACGGCGGCATGCCCGCAGGAGGCGCAACATTCCCAGTCGGAGCTGGATCACTCACAACGATGGCTGGAAGCACGGCTTCTGTCACGGCAGTCGGCACCACAGTCACTTCACTGGCGGCAGCGGGCGTGATCACCACCACCGGCGGCAACTGCACCGCCGCAGTGGCGGTGTCAGCAGCCATCGTTTGACGAATCTCCGCCTCAGCACGCTGCGACACACCTGCAAAAGCATCCACAAGCTGCGGTCTCTCGATGCGGTCGGCGATCTGCGGCCGAACCATCGGCGCACCCGCCCTGGCGGGCGGCAATTCGACGATGAAAGGCTGCGCAGGCGCTTCATCATGACGATGTCCCGAGCGCTGCGGCGGCATCTCGCCCGCTTGCAGCGTCTGCACCTGGCGTTGCGGCACGCGCTGGCCGCTGGCCTGCTCCATCTGCGCACGCGGCGGGCCGCCGTGATGCACAAAGCCATGCTCATGACCACCACGCGGCACGATCTGTGTCACGTTCACGCTGTGCTGAAAGATCGTGGTGTTCTGCGTCACCGGGGCGCAATACTGGGTGTAACTCGGCTGCACAAAATGATTGGTGGTGATGAAGACATAGCTCGTGGGGCCGAGGCCGTAGCGCGAATCGCAATCACGATACACACCGTTGAATGCACCCTGATCCGGCGGCAGCGGTGCCCAGCCCACGCAGTCCCGGCTCTGCCGCCACGACACCCAGGCGGGTGCCCAGTCGCTGCCCGGCACCCAGACCCAGCCGTGGCGCGAAAGATTCACCCAGCGGCCATAGTGATACACCGCCCAGCCATACGGCTCGTTCGACTGCCAGGTCCAGCCATAGGACGACCACACCCAGCAGCCATCCACATACGGCCGCCAGCCCGCATTGCTGATCGTCGGCCGCCAGCAGTAGCCGTAGCCGCCCACGTCCATCCAGCGCCCATAGGTCGAGAGCCGGTCATAAAACATCGAGTAATCACGCGGCACCACCACCTGCGGGGTCACCGTTACGCGTGGCGTCGTGGTGGCGATGCGCTGGGTGATGACGTTGCTCTGCCGCCGTGCCGCCTCCGCCTGCACGCGCAGCTCGTCGTTCTGCCTCTTCAAAGCGTCCAGCGATCCCCGCAGCTCGGCGTTCTCACGGTCCTTGAGCGCCTTCTCCATGTCGGCGAGCTGTTTTTCCATCAGCGCCGTCTTCGTATCGATC
>JBDNIB010000463.1:0-3461 GCA_041688535.1 Prosthecobacter sp. | reverse complement strand
TGCTCATTTCAGTCAGAACCTTGAACAAAAACCTTGTCGTTTATGAATAATAAGACCACACTCCTTAGTCTCTGCGCGCTGTTGATGTGTTTTGGTGAGACGTTCGCTCAAGTCACCAACCTCGACCAATTGCGCGTCAAAGCCATCCAAAGCATTCAAATTGAGCATAGGGGAAGCGACTACCACTCCCTTGTCGGGATTCGATTTTCCAATGGAACGGATCAAGCGCTGCGATTCAGAGGTGCCAGCTTCGACCTTTCCGCCACGAGAATCATCTCTCCTCAGGCGTTTCTGAGCGACCCACTGCTCTACGTCAACTGGGCGGTGCTCAACAAACGCGAAGTCCTGCTGCTTGTAGGCGATGAAAAAGTGGGGCGTCCCATAGATTCCTCGATTCTCATTCCTGCACTCGAGGACCTGATCAAAGAGAAATTGATCGGTTCTCACGGCGAGTCCATGACACGACTATTGCGGCTTATTAAGCTTGATTACAACCCCTCCCAGAAACTCTCCTTCCAAATTGTAGTCCCCTTTGGTAAAGCCAAGGTCACCAGCATGGACATAGGTGCGGGCACGGCTTTGGCACCTGTCACTTTCGACATCAAACTCGATTTCCTTGTCGGTAAAGCTGAGAGCATGAGCACCACTCAAAGGCTCGTTGAGATCGTAAATATTTTTGGCGATCCTGGCAGCAAATACACCATCAATCTCGTCGGCGAAGGTGAGATCGGAATCAAAATGGCAAACGGCTGGATCTACCAGAAAAATATGGCTGTGGAATACGGCTACGTTCCGAGCCTCCAGCGGGAAGTGCTTGTCGAGTGAGAGAGTGCTTTCGATATTACCGGAGAATCAAAAACTGCATCCAACTCCAAAAACACCCGACGTTCACCATGGTCAGCGTGAATGCCTCCAGGGTCCGATCATGGTATTGGGGTGGTTGCATGAGAGCGGGACAGCAGTTCGGGCGCCGCACACTACATCAGCGACGCGATTTGTCAGCATCCGGCAGATCCTTCTTACACCTGCCACTCCGACGAATCCTCGCCGGGATACAGATGCTCCAGCAGCGCGACCATGCAGTCGCCGATGAGCTGATGGGTGTGGCGGAACAGGACGGCGGGCTGGGTGTCTTTTTGCACGCCGGTTTTCCACAGGTGTTCGAGGGCGTCGTCGTGCTCGACGATCACAGCATCCACGGCCTCGCGCCAGTGCTGCGGCTGCTCGCTTTCCTGCCACTCGCCACGCCCACGGCCAAAATGGCAGACGGCCAGATAGGTGAGAAAAGCCAGCTTCACCTGCTCGCGGAAATGCTCGCGTGACCAGCGCAGGCGCTGATCGCTGCCGCGCACGAGATTGTAGCTGCGAATGAGCGCGTAGGCGCCGATGCCGGAGGCAAGTCCGCCGAGCAGCGCACCGCTGCCGAAGGTCATGCCGCCGAGTTTTAAATCCGCAATCAGGCCGCCCATCGCCCCACCGGCGAAACTGCCCAGTACGCCCCAAATGTTCTCCGAAACAGCCTGCGGCACGTGAAAATGCTCGCGAGCGACCTGGCTCAAGGCGTTGCCAGCCTCCCCTTTCAAGCCATGGGCCTCGATCAGTTTGTTCGTGGTCTGCTCGATGCGGTCGGCGAGCTGCGAGGCGAGTTTTTGGCGGGCGTCGTTGTATTCACGGTTCAGTTCATCGCGCGACCAGCCCACGCGCTCCAGCAGCGTCTCGGAGCGCACCTCCACGCCGTCAAACAGTGCAGCGGTGAGCTGCTCGGCGGTCATCCGCACGGAGGTTTGAAACACGTCCACGTTCCGCTGAGCCCAGGCGCGTTTGACATGTTGAAAAGTCGGAATTTTGGACCCCAGCATCAGCGGGGCCAGCGATTCCATGAGCTTGTTTTCCTGCACCCAGCAGCGGGCGAAGGCGTCCAGCGCGATCACCCCACGCACCGGCGCGAACTGCTGCAAATACGCACGCCAGGACTCAATCTCCGCCTCTTCCAACGATGCGCCACGCGGCGTGCCGGTTTGATTCAGCAGCACGACGACCGGCTTCTCGACCCAACTGAGAATTTCCATCTCCGGGGCGATATAACCTGCCGCCTCGGGCGGCTCGGCGGCGTTCACGAGGTAGAGCACCACGTCCGCGTCATCGCGCACGTTTTTCAGCGCCTGTTGGCTGCACCACAGCGGCTTGTCGGTGATGCGGTCCCAGGTCTGCGACAAAAACCACAGCACCGGGCTGCTCTCGCGCTGGAGGCGTTTCATCAGACGGGCGCTGTCGCCAAAACCGGGCGTGTCCCACAGGCGCAGCATGAAGCCGCCGGTTTCCAGCAGCGTGTAGCACTCGTTCACGAGCGTGACGTGGGCCGAGTCGCGCACCTCGCCCACGTCCTGCCGCAGCAGCGTGCGGGCCAGCGTGGTCTTGCCCGCGTTCGTGTGGGAGATTAGGCTCAGCGTGACGATGTCAGACACATCGCGCACATTCGGCTCGTCCGCCGTTTTGGCGGGCGAGCGGGCAGCTTTGACTCTGGAAAAAAGGGAGGGCACGAGAGAATGAAACTTGAAGAACACTACGACACGGGGGCTGATCTGCGTGGGGTTTCTTTGCGCACGGCCACGATGACTTCCGTGGCGAGACCTTCAACCATCTGCGACCACAACTGCTCGCGCCCGGTCATTTTTTCCGGCGTCCAGCGCCCCGCGAGGCTGGTGCCGTCGAGCAGCACGATCAAATCAGGCTCCGCATGCTTCGTGAGCAGACGCTGCCGCACATCGGACACCAGACGGCGCTGCACCTCAGCCTCCGGCGTGGTGGCCATGTTGAACAGCATCACCAGTTGCGCGGACGCAGGCTGCCACGCAGCGGCAAACTCATCCTCATCGCCAGCCGGGATGCGCACATACTCCGCCCGTGCCATGCCGCCGAAACGCCCGCGCACACCGCGGTCCCATACATCGCGATGTGTCGGCGTGGCCTCCATCGCATGCACCAACACTTGGATGACCTCATTGCCGCCCTCCACCGCCCGTAGCAGGCCGCGCAGATAATTGCCCCAGTTCAGCGAGCGCGCACCACGCGCCACCACTCGCCCGCCGCGCCAGACACCGACGCCCGCCAGCAACAGACGCGGCACGACAACCAGCACCAGCAGCGTACCCGCATACAGATGAATCCACGGCAGCGCCGGCGCGGGAGCGGCCGCCTTCCCCGCCGTGCGGTGCATGCCGGGGATCTGCTGCAACGGCACCGGCGTGCGCAGCGCCTTTGACGCCGGTTTGAACAAGGTTTCAAAAAACGCACCGGCCTGCTGCTCATTCAAGAGCGTGCTCTCCCACACCGCGCGGTACTCACGCGACCAGCCACGCGCATACAGCGCCACCGCACCGCCGATCGCCAGCAGCGCCGCCGCCACATGCAACCAGTGGCGCAGCCGCAGATGCAGCCGCCGCCAGGCCAGCGGCCAGACG
>JBDNIB010000462.1:0-6943 GCA_041688535.1 Prosthecobacter sp. | reverse complement strand
GTGAAGACGATCTCGTCGGGCTGTGCCCCGATCAGCGTGGCGGTCTGCTCACGGGCGGTTTGCAGCGCCTGCCGCACGACGCGCGCCCCGGTATGGCGGGAGGAGGGATTCGCGTAATGCTCGCATAAAAACGGTAGCATCGCATCGATCACCGCAGGATCGGTCGGCGTGGTGGCGCTGGAGTCGAGGTAGATCACGGCGGCATGTTCGGACCATCGGGCCTGCTGTCAATGCTCCTTCCCCGCACTCGACAAGCCGCGCACTCCCGCTAACCTCCGCCGCTTATGCTCGACATCCGTCTTCTTCGTGACAATCCAGATCAGGTCAAACAGCGCCTCGTCGGCCGCAGCGGCGACTTTGCCTCCTTGGTGGACGAGGTGCTGGCGATCGACGCGCAGCGCCGTGGGGCGGAGACGGAACGGCAGAAATTGCAGAGCGATCGCAATCGCATCAGCAAGGAGATCGGCATCGCCAAAAAGAACGGCCAGGACACCAGTGCCATCGAGGCAGAAGTGCGCGGCATCGGCAACCGCATCGAGGAAATCGGTCGCGAGGCTGATGTGGCGGACGTGCGTCAGCGCGACCTGCTGTTGAGTATTCCAAATCTGCCGCATGAGGCCTGTCCCGTGGGTCACAGCGCGGAGGAGAATCCCGAAGTGCGGGTGTGGGGCACGAAGCCGGAGTTCAGTTTTCAGCCGAAGGATCACACGGTGCTTGGTGCTGCCCACGGCATGCTGGATTTCGAGGCGGCTGCGAAGATCGCTGGCAGCGCCTTCGTGGTGTACCGTGGTGCGGGTGCCAAGCTGGAACGCGCCTTGATCAGCTTCCTGCTCGATCTGCACACGACGCAGCATGGCTATGAGGAAATCTGCCCGCCGCTGCTGGTGAAAGCGGAATGTCTCGTCGGCACCGGGCAGTTGCCGAAATTCGGCGATCAGGTGTATCACAGCGCGGAGGATGATTTGTACCTCATCCCGACTGCCGAGGTGCCGGTGACGAATCTGCATCGCGATGAGATCGTGCCGCTGGAAAAACTGCCAATCAATTACGCCGCCTACACGCCTTGTTTCCGTCGTGAAGCGGGCAGCGCGGGCCTCGGCACGCGCGGACTCATCCGCATGCATCAGTTCGACAAGGTAGAGCTCGTGAAGATCACCACGCCGGAGAGCAGCATGGCCGAATTGGAGAGCCTGACGGCGAACGCGGAGAAGGTGCTGCAATTGCTCGGCCTGCACTACCGCGTGATCGAGCTTTGCATCGGCGACATCGGCTTTGGTTCGGCCAAAACCTATGACATCGAAGTCTGGGCACCGGGGCAGGGGACGTATCTTGAGGTGTCGAGCTGCTCGAACTTCGGCGACTACCAGGCCCGCCGCATGAATCTGCGCTACAAGGATGAGAACGGCAAAAACCGCCTTCCGCACACCTTGAACGGCTCCGGTACCGCACTTGCGCGGCTCTTTGTGGCGCTGGTGGAGACGTATCAGCATGCAGACGGCAGCATTTCCATTGCACAGGCATTGCGCGGCCATTTTGGTGCCGAGACAATCGGCTGATGTCTATGAAACACGCTTGCATCCTGCTTTTTCTGTTGGCTTCGGCCTCTTTCGCCAAGGCACAGGCTCCAGGCGTGCCGATTTATGCTGAAGGACGTGGGTCGCGTCCGAATGCGGCACTGATCGAGCAGGCGAAGAAATTACAGGGCGCAGCGGCGTTGCTGTCGATGACAAAAGCAACCGAACAGGCGGGGCGGATGCAGTGCGACATCTCTTTGCCGCCTGCTGACACGAAACCGCTCACGTCACGCGAGCGCTGGCAGCGGGCGCGGCTCGCGCACATTCGTGTGGGGCAGTTTTACCTCTGCTCGAAATGTGACAAATGGCATCTCGACCTCGCTGGCGGCTACGCCATCACCGCCGCCGGCGCTGTCGCCACCTGCGCGCATGTGATCGCGCCACCGCCAGATATGAAAGAAGGCTGGCTGGTAGCGGCCACGGAGGATGATGTGCTTTTACCCGTCACGGAAGTGCTCGCCTGCAACGTGGGCACCGACTGCGCGATCATTCGCGTGAAGTCCGACCAGCCGCTCACGGCGCTGCCGCTCAGTCTGGACGTGAGTCCGGGGGATGCGGTGTGGTGTTTCAGCGATCCCATGGGCAAGCGGGGCTATTTCAGCGAGGGCATCGTGAGCCGTTTTGTGCTGCGGCCGTTCATGCGCAAAAAAGAGGCGCAAAAACTGCCGGAAGGCGTGGATGTGCCGAAACCGGTGTGGTTGGAGACGACGACGGAATGGGCACCGGGATCGAGCGGCTCGGCGCTGATCGACCAGTTCGGCAATGGTGTCGGCCATGTGTCCGAAATTCAGACCGTGCTCGAAGATCCGCTGCCTGTGCGGAAGAAGAAGGGTGAGACGGCCGCGAATCAGCAGCTTGGCACCCAGATCGTGTTTCATCAGGCGATTGGCGCAGTGGAAGTGAAGGCGTTGGTGAAAAAACCTTGAGCAGATTGCGCAACTTTGCTGGTGGAGGTGGATTCATGCGCGTCATGAAATTCCTCGCTGCTTTTCTTGCTCTCACTGTTTCTTCATTTGCTCAGACTGCGGGTGTGAAGGCTCACCGCGACCTCGTTTATGTCGAAGCCGGGCATGAGCGGCACAAACTTGACCTGTATCTGCCCGAGAAAGCCGATGGACCGCTGCCGCTACTCATCTGGGTGCATGGCGGTGGTTGGCAGAATGGCAGCAAAGACGGCTGTCCGCCGCTGCGTGGTGGCTACATCGAGCGCGGCTATGCGGTGGCGAGCATCAATTACCGTCTGAGCGGTCATGCGGAGTTTCCGGCGCAAATTGAGGACTGCAAGGCGGCCATCCGTTGGCTGCGGGCGCATGCGCAGGAGTATGGCCTCGACGCGAAACGCTTCGGCGTGTGGGGTAGCTCGGCAGGCGGTCATTTGGTGGCCTTGATCGGCACAAGTGGTGATGTGAAGGAGTTCGATATGGGTGCGAACCTTGATCAATCGAGCCGCGTGCAGGCTGTGTGTGATTACTACGGGCCGACGGATTTCACGGTATTTGTTTCCACGCCCGGTTATGAGAGTCATGCGACCGATTCCTCACCCGCGGCGAAGCTCATCGGCGGTGCAGTGATGCAGAACAAGGACAAGGCGGCGCGCGTGAACCCCATTACCTATGTCAGCAAAGATGATCCGCCGTTTCTCATCGTGCATGGCGACAAAGATCCCACCGTGCCGATCAATCAGAGCCAATTCTTGTTCGAAGCACTCAAGCTGACTGGAGTGAGCGCACACTTTCACACCATTCACGGTGCAGGCCATGGCGGGCCGGGTTTCGCGGACAAAGACATCGGTGACGGAGTCGCCACCTTCTTCGATCAGCGGCTCAAAAACATCTCGGACGAGATCGAAGCACGCGAGACCGACAGCACCGCAGACTCTGCCGCGATGGAGCGTGATCCGCGCAAAGTCATGCCGCCAGCGGGTGGTGGTCAGCGTCGGGGCATTCCGTGGGAGGTGATTTCCCGCCGCGATGACAAAAACCAAGACGGCAAGGTGACTCAAGCCGAGTTCAGCGGCCCGGCACCGCTTTTCAAGCTGCTCGACAAAAATGGCGACGGCATGATCACGCGTGAGGAGCACGAAGAGAACACGCCGCCACAGCAGTGGGTGAGGTGAACTGATGAATTCTGGCGAAGGCGACCAGATTCCTGTGGGGCAGATGCATCTTGCCGCCATCGTCATGGCCGCGTAACATGCGTGGCAATTCACCGATGAGCCAAGTTACCGAGGCAATTCCCGCAGATCATGTGCCGCACGCCGGCCGCCAGCCCAGCGCGCTGGCCATCCTGGCCGCCACCGCCTTAGGCGGGGTCATTGGTTCCCGTCTTGGCAAGACACCGCTCGTTCTGGCGGCCGGAGCTGCCACGCTTGCTTTGCTGAACTCCAAAAAAGCCAGTTCTGGGCCGAAGGACGCGCCGGTTCCGTCTGAATATGTGCCGGAACCGGAACCCGAGTTAAAGACGGCGTCTGCGCTGACGCAGATTGACCAGTGGCTCGCCCGGCAGATGGACCGCGAGGCGCAGAACCCCGCCGTCCCGCTGCCAACCACGCCTGAAATAGCGGAGGCCAAGGACGACTACGTTCCGCAACCACTGCTTATCGACGATGCGGATGAGGCTGCTCCTGCGGCGGCGTATGAGACTTTCGCTCATCTTGCCAAGCCGCCGCCTCCTCAGCCGAAGCCTTCACTAGATGCGTTGGGCACTCTGCATGATCTCCCGATGATGCAGCCGTTGGGAGCCGCCGAGACCAGTCCTGCGGTGGTGCGGGCGGCTTGGTTGCCCGGCATTGAGCCGCTGCCTAGTCTGGGGGAGATGATGACCTCTCCGCTGTGGCAGTCCGCGCCCGAACTGCCACCCATGTTTACCGCACCGGTGTTCGACGGCGGTGCTTTTCCGGATGAAATCGAAGTCCAGCCGCCAGTGGAGCCGTTGGTGCATCTCATGCCGGTCGCGCTCACTGGCGCGCAATCGTCTGTGCCGGAGCCGGTGGAAGAGGTCGTGCAGGAAATTGCCGTATCGCTCGCCTCTCCTGGAGAAGCTTCGTTTGATCCACCGCCTGTTGTCGTGCCAGATCCGTGGCAGACGGAAACTCTCCAGTCAGCGGCTCCAGAAACGGTAGTGTCGCCGCCCAACGGCCCGGTCATCGATGCCGAGATTGTCCTCCGCCCTCGTGCCGTGACCTCCAACGCCGTGCTCCCACGCGAAGCCCCGATCTCCCCACGCTTCACGAAAACCAACGCGTCCGCCGGGCTGCCCGTGCAGGAATCGAACGTGAGTGATGGTGCCGCGCCACGACCCGCGCAGCCGCCCCCCCGCAAAGCCTGGCGCTCCTGGTGGCGTGGTGATTGAGTCAGCGGCAGGACGGAGCTTGGGGCAAAGTGGCAGCGTGTTTTAGGTGCTGTCCCGCCTTGGTTGGTCCTGGAGAAATATCTTTTCATCACGGCAGTGAGGAAAGTGGGTAACGGTTTTCAGGCGGTGGGCTTTTCCTGGGCATGGAGGCCACGCAGGGATGTGGTCGCAGGCACACCCACCACTGTTATATGAAAGCGATCTATCTGACGCCCCTTTTCACCCTTGCTCTGGTTTGGTCCTGTGAGACGCCTGCTTGGGCGCAGTCACCGCACAAACAAAAGGCGCATCGGCCGCAGCACCGGCCACCGCCAATGGCGCAGCCGCCGAACCGCGCGAAACCCCAGTTTGGCGATCCACTGCCGGGCTTGACACGCCGTGAACTGGAGGAGTTTCTCGACTGCAAGGATGACTTTGAGGACACTGAAGTGGAGTCGAGCGGCCTGGGGCCGATCTTTAACAACACCTCCTGCGTGAGTTGTCATTCCTCACCTGCCACGGGCGGGGGCAGCGTGTTCAATGTGACCCGTTTCGGGCAGACGACCAACGGCGTGTTCAATCCGCCGGCTGGGCTGGGTGGTTCGCTGCTGCAGTTCCAGGCGATCAATGCCGCGTTGCAGGAAGTGGTGCCGCCGGAGGCCAATGTGGTCGCCCAGCGCAATTCCACGGCCTTGTTCGGCCTGGGATTGATCGAGGCGATCCCCGATGCGCAGATCCTGCGAAACGAACGGCGACGTCCAGTGGATGGTGTGCTGGGGAAGGTGGCCCGTGTGGCGGATGCGGCTACGGGGCGGACCCTGATCGGCCGCTTCGGCTGGAAAGCGCAGCAGGCCACGCTGCTGAGCTTTGCGGGGACGCCTATGTGAACGAGATGGGCATCACCAACCGCCTGTTCTCGGTCGAAAACGCCCCGAACGGCAACGCGCGCTTCTCAGCAAGTATGACACCGTGGCTGATCCTGAAGACCAGGTGGACGAAACAGGCAAGGGCGACATCGACCGCCTTGCTGACTTCATGCAGTGGCTGGGAGCACCGCTGCAATTGCCGCTGACACCTGTAGCGATCGCAGGACGCCAGATGTTCCTGGGCGCAGGCTGTGCGCTTTGCCATGTGCCGCTGATGCAAACCGGTCCGCACCGCTCCGCCGCACTGCGGAACAAGGAGGCCTGGCTGTTCTCCGACCTGCAGCTGCATGACATGGGCAGCCTAGGGGATGGCATCGCGCAAGGGGCCGCCGACGTGCGGGAGATGAAGACCGCCCCGCTCTGGGGCCTGCGTGCCAGCGCGCCGTATCTGCATGATGGACGCGCGGCTACGGTCGATGCTACGATCAGGGCGCATGATGGCGAGGCGAAAGCGGCAAAAGATCGCTATTTGAAGCTCAACAAGCACAGATGCAGCAATTGCTCGATTTCCTGATGTCGATCTGACCGCGATGCATGGTGGTTGTGGTAGTTGGAGCAATGCAGCAGGCAGTGATGCCTGCTGCATTGTTTTGTGCCACGAAGAGAAGAAATTCAGCCCCAGAAGGCAAAATTTGTTTCAAAAACATCGAAATACTGCTTGCGGGACAAGGAGGACTTGCCAGAATGCGCGCTCCCAAGGCCCAGCCTCCCCCACGAAGCTGGAAGATCAAGAAGCTCCACGGAGCCTCTTCATTTATCGGAACCAGAACCGGAAAAGTCTGCGTGTGCTCACTGTGAGCATGGCGCGCTGTCTTCCGAAACTGGCTTCGAATCAGCCGAGGTTTACAGCTCTTTCACACCATGCCCACCATCAATCAACTCGTCAGACACGGCCGCAAAGACAAAGCGGACAAGTCGAAGTCTCCAGCGCTCGCCAAGTGTCCGCAGCGTCGTGGCGTCTGCCTCCAGGTGATGACCCGCACGCCCAAGAAGCCAAACTCGGCTCTGCGTAAAGTTGCCAAGGTGCGCTTGACCAACGGCTTTGAAGTCATCGCCTACATCGGTGGTGAAGGTCACAACCTCCAGGAGCACTCGATTGTGCTCGTGCGTGGC
>JBDNIB010000461.1:0-6453 GCA_041688535.1 Prosthecobacter sp. | reverse complement strand
GCCTTTGTGCCGTGGTGGCCGAAATCCTGAATCCAATCCGGCTGCCGGGCCGCATCAACAGCAATAATTTATGAGCACCATCAACACCATTCTCGCCAAGAACATCCTGCCCGATGCGATGATCCGCCTCGGCATCCGCCAGCGGCTCGCCGAAACGCTGCGGGAGAACAAACTGCCCACGGTCAGCGCACAGCGCTTCGCCCTGCTGCGCCATGTGCATGACCTGAAAGCGATGCCCGTGGCCATCGCGACGGACGAGGCCAACGAGCAGCACTACGAGGTGCCCACGCTCTTCTACCAGCTCGTGCTGGGCAAACATTTGAAGTACAGTAGCGGCTTCTGGCCCGAGGACTCAACCACGCTGGATGAGTCGGAGGCCGCGATGCTGGAGCTGACTTGTGAGCGTGCTGAGCTGCAGGACGGGCAGCACATTCTTGAACTCGGCTGCGGCTGGGGATCACTCTCGCTGTGGATGGCGGCGCATTACCCGAACGCGCAGATCACCAGCGTCTCCAACTCGCGCACGCAGAAGCAGTTCATCGATGCCGAGGCGGTAAAACGCGGCCTGACGAACCTCACCGTCATCACCGCGAACATGATCCACTTTGAAGGCGTGGGCGCGGGCGTGTTCGATCGCTCTGTGTCCGTGGAAATGTTTGAGCACATGAAAAACTACCAGGAGCTACTGCGCCGCGTGAGTTCATGGTTAAAACCCGGCGGCAAGCTCTTCGTCCACATCTTCACGCACCGCGAATACGCCTACCATTACGAAGTGCGCAGCGAGGACGACTGGATGGCGAAGTACTTCTTCACTGGAGGCCAGATGCCCAGTGACGATCTGCTACTTTACTTTCAGGATGATCTCAAAATCGAGGACCACTGGTGCGTGAGCGGTAGCCATTATGCCAAGACGAGCGAGGCATGGCTGGCGAACATGGACGCGCACAAAGCGGAGATTTTGCCGCTGCTTGCTGAGACTTACGGCCCCGATCAAGTCACCAAGTGGTGGGCCTGGTGGCGCTTGTTCTTCCTCGCCTGCGCCGAGTTGTGGGCCTACCGCGGCGGCGAGGAGTGGATCGTGTCCCATTACCGCTTCATCAAACCATGATCCGGCCTCTCATTCTCATCACCGCGCTGGTATTCACCACCCACGCGCTGGGCGACTTCGCTGAACTCGTGCGACAGGGCGATGCCGATGACGCGAAATACCAGCCCAATGAAGCGCTGCGGTATTATCTGCCGGCGGAAAAACTCGATCCTACCAACGCGGCGCTGCTGGTGAAGATCGCGCGCCAGCATGTGTTTCGCATGCCCGATCTCGCTTCAAAGAGCGATAAGATCGCCGCTGGCCGCACGGCGCTGGCTTACGCGGAGCGGGCCGTGAAGGCCGCGCCGAATGAATGCGATCCGCATCTGTCCGTGGCCATCTGCTGGGGCAAGCTCACGCCGTATCTCAGCAACAAGGAAAGCGTGGCGGCCTCCCGCCAGATCAAGACGGCGGCTGATAACGCTGTGCGGCTGAATCCGCGCAGCGACTACGCTTGGCATCTGCTGGGCCGCTGGCACCAGGAGCTGGCGCAGATCGGCGGCCTTACCCGCGCTCTAGCGCTGGTGGTGTATGGCGGCCTGCCTGCCGCGTCGAATGAAGAGGCCGTGAAGTGTTTTCAACAGGCGCTCACGCTGCGGCCTGACCGGCTCATTCACCACATCGAACTCGGCCGCACCTACGCTGTCATGGGGCGGAAGGATGAGGCGCACAAATATCTGCGGCAGGGTCTTGCCATGCCAAGCGCCGAAAAGGACGATCCAGAAACCAAGCAGCGCGGAAAAGCGGCGCTGGCAGAACTCGGCTGATGCCGCCTCCCTTCACCCCCACCTAGCCATGAGCGACGATCCCACCACCCTCTCTGCGGACACCCTCGACGACCTAGCGCTCCGTCATGCGCTCGGCTCCCTCGAAGGCCCTGAACGTGCGCAGTTCGAGACCTGCCTGGCCTGCCCGCACAGCCAAGCTACAGCGCTGGTGTCCGAGCATCGCGATCTCATCGCCGCCGTCTCTCTGGCCGCGCAGCCTGGCATCACGCCGCCGCCGGAGCTGAAGGAGCGTGTCTTTGCCGCCATCCGTGCAGATGGTGGTCTGGTGGCGACCATGCCGCCGCACGTTTTCCAGGTCATCGCCGGGGCGGAGCGCTCCTGGATGCCCACACCGTATCGTGGCGTGCGCATGTGCGAGCTATCTATCGCCTCGCCGGATTTTGCCGTTCTCATGCTGGAGTGCCAGCCGGGTGCCACCTTCGCCCCGCATCATCATGATGGCGCGGAGGACGTATACATCCTCTCCGGTAAGGCGGTGTTCGGCGACTTGGTGCTGCATGCCGGTGATTTCATGCACTCGGACGCCGGTACGCAGCATGCGGCGATGGACACGCCCGAAGGCTGCCAGGCTCTCGTCATCACCTCGCGCAAAAACTACTCGCCGCGTGCCGCCCGTGCCTATGGCATCGCGCACCGCGTCGTCAGCCGTATCGGCCGCGCGCTCGGAGTCACGGCCAAGAGCTGATGCTCCGGCTCAACCGGTGCCGCTTCCCTTTAGCAGCTCACGCAGGCGCAGCAGACCTCGGCGGATGTTCGTTTTCACCGATCCCAGCGGCAGGCTGAGCTGGTCGGCGATGTCCTGATGCGTGAGTCCTTTGATAAAAGCCAGCTCGATCAGCCGGCGCTGCCCGTCCGGCAGCTCGTGTAGCGCCTCGCGCACCAGCGTGGCGCGGTCCTGCTCCTCGGCCGCGTCATCCGCCTGCGGCGCGGCATGGCCGTACCACAGTTCCACCTCTCCGGCGGCCTGCTCGCCCAGCCGAGTTCTGCGGCCTCGCGCCCGCAGCCGGTCGATGGTCTTGTGGCGAAAAATCATCACCGTCCAGGTGAATGCCTTGCTCTTCGTCGCGTCGTAGGCCGCCGCCTTGTTCCATAAATACACAAACCCTTCCTGCAGCACGTCCTCGGCCTCGTGCTCGTCCCCCAGCATCTGGCGGATCATGCCCAGCAGCGGCCCCGCAAAGCGGTCATAGAGCCGCCCCATGGCACGCTCGTCGCCCTGTGCCACTTGGTGCAGGATGAACTCATCGCTTTCCCGGTTGCTCTCTGTGTCAGGATCCATGCAAAGGTATGTGCTGGTCCGCAGCCCGCGACGAATCACGGGTGGCAGCTCCCAGTCAGCTACGTCTGGCATGAATGGCATGCTCGCATCAAGAACACAAATGCTGAGTCGCCAGCCGCAGCCGGGATTCACTGTCTCGCGCTCTTTACCTTTTCGCATCCCCCGCTACCATCCGCGCTCCCTTTCCCCTGCCATGATGACCAGCGCCCAGATCCGCCAGAGCTTCCTCGACTTCTTCAAGGAGAAGCAGCACACCATCGTCCCGAGCGACAACGTCGGCTACACCAGCCGCGACGGCGCACGCATCTTCACGAACGCCGGCATGAACCAGTTCGTGCCCATCTTCCTCGGCGAGCGCAGCGCTGACGTGGATACCTGGCCCGGCGTGCTGCACAAAGGCCTGCCCACCCGTGCTGCCGACACGCAGAAGTGCATCCGCGCCGGCGGCAAGCACAACGACCTCGAAGACGTGGGCCTCGACACCTACCACCACACGCTCTTCGAAATGCTCGGCAACTGGAGCTTCGGCGACTACTTCAAAAAAGAAGCCATCTCCTGGGCCTGGGAACTCATCATCGAGCGGTGGAAATTCCCCGCGACTCGCGTCTTCGCCACCATTTATCAGCCTGGGGCAGGGGACCCCGCCGACCGCGACCAGGAGGCCTGGGACATCTGGGCCGAGAAATTCCGCAGCATCGGCCTCGATCCCGACTTCCACATCGTCAACGGCAACAAGAAGGACAACTTCTGGATGATGGGCGACACCGGCCCCTGCGGCCCCTGCACCGAGATCCACATCGACCTCACGCCCGGCCCCATCGCGCTCGACGAAGCCCGCCAGCGCGCCGGAGCCCTCCTCGTCAACGGCAGCGACGCCAGGTGCATCGAGATTTGGAACAACGTCTTCATTCAATACAACGCCAACCCCGACGGCAGCTTCGTCCCGCTGCCCGCGCAGCACGTGGACACCGGCATGGGCTTCGAGCGCGTGTGCAGCATCATCCAGGGCACCAAGAACTTCACCGACTTCGAGAACGCCAAGATCAGCAACTACGACACCGACATCTTCCGCCCCATCTTCGACGAGCTGGAGCGCCTCAGCGGCAAGACCTACCGCAGCACCCTCCCCGGCCCCCACAATGCTCTCTCCGCCCTCCCCAGTGAGGGCAGCAACCCCGAAAAACCCGGCGAGCAGCCTGCCAATGGGGGAACCCCCATTGGCGATCTCCCCGCCCCCATTACCAATGGGGGCGGCCCTACTCCCGCCCAAATCGCTGAGGATGTGGCCTTTAGAGTCATTGCCGACCACCTCCGCACCCTCAGCTTCGCCATCGCCGACGGCATCCAGCCCGGCAACAGCGACCGCAACTACACCCTCCGCCGCATCCTCCGCCGCGCCGTCAAATACGGCCGCACCCTCGGCTTCAAAGACCCCTTCTTCTACAAACTCGTCGATATCCTCGCCAAGGAGATGGGTGACGTGTTCCCGGAAGTGCGGGTGAAGAAGGAGCAGATCAAAAGTGTGCTAAAGATCGAGGAAGAGAGCTTCAATCGGACGCTGGATCGTGGGGTCTCACTTTTTGAAGATGAAGTCGGATCGGTCGGATCAGTCAGATCTCTCAGTGGTGAGTCCGCTTTCCAGCTCTACGACACCTTCGGTTTCCCGCTCGATCTCACCGAACTCATGGCCCGCGAACGCGGCTTGACCGTGGACACCGCAGGCTTTGAAAGGCTCATGGAAGAGCAGAAGCAGCGCGCCCGCGAAGCTGGCAAGAAGAACAAGCAGGTCGTGTCCGTCAGCGAGATCGAAACCAAGGCACCGACCCAGTTCATCGGTTACGACGCGCTCGAAGCCGACGTTAAAGTCCTCGAAGTCGTCGAGATGAAGGACAAGACCGCCGTCGTGCTCGATGTCTCCACCTGCTACGCCGAAATGGGCGGCCAAGTCGGCGACAGCGGCCAGCTCATCCTCGGTGCGAACACTTATCCGATCAGCGCCACCACCAAGGTCGGCAACACCTGGCTGCACTTCCTCGAAGGCGATGAAGCGCCCGCCGTCGATGCCACCGTGAAGCTCGTCGTCGATGCGCCGCGTCGTCACGCCATCGAGCGCCATCACACCGTCACGCACCTTTTGCACTGGGCGCTGCATGAAATCGTGAACAAGGACGCCACGCAGAAAGGCTCCAGCGTCACGCCGGACAAGCTCACCTTCGACTTCAACAGCGCCGCGCTCACTGCGCAGCAGATCGCCGACATCGAGCGCCTCGTGAACGAGCGCATCGTCGCCAACGAACCCGTTTCCTGGAGCGAAGTGCCCTACGTCGAAGCCAAGGCCAACCCCGGCATCATGGCCCTCTTTGGCGAGAAGTATGGCGACCTCGTCCGCGTCGTGCAGATCGGCGGCCAGCGCCATAAGCTCGACGGTTACAGCATGGAACTCTGCGGCGGCACGCACACCCGCAGCACCGGCGAGATCGGCCTCTTCCGCCTCGTCAGCGAAGGCGCCGTCGCCTCCGGCGTCCGCCGCATCGAAGCCATCGCCGGCCTCGAAGCCTACCACGCCGCGCGTGCCGATGCCGAATTGCTCAAACTCCTCGCCGGCAAAGTCAGCGCTCAAGGCTCGGCCGATTTGGAGAAGAAGCTCGATCAGCTCCTCACGCAGCAAAAGGACCTCGAAAAGCACCTCAAAGCCGCGCAGCAGCGCGAAGCCTCCGGCAAAGCCAAAGACCTCCTCGCCACCGCCGAAAACAACCTCATCATCGCCAACCTCGGCGATGTCGATGCTGACTACGCCATGGCCCTGAACGACGCCCTCAAAGGTCAGTTCAACGGCATCATCGTCCTCGCCGCGACCGGCGGCGGCAGCGTCACCCTCATGGCCAACGTCAGCAAAGACCACCAGTCCAAAGTCCAGGCCGGCAAGATCATCCAAGCCATCGCCCCCATCGTCGGCGGCAAAGGCGGCGGGAAGCCGGATTTCGCGCGTGGTGGCGGCAAGGACGTGAGCAAGGTCGATGCAGCGCTGGCGGAAGCGCGGAAGCTCATCGTATTGTAGTACCGGCTTTAGCCGGTCTTCCAGAACCGCCTAAAGGCGGGACTACAATACGGACTTGCGTCATGCGCATGTCCTAGCTGAAAGTCACCGCATGTATGCATGGCGAAAATGGACGCCGGAGATGCGTGACGAAGTACTGTCGTTTCGCAAACGACAGCAACGACACTGGCACGGCCCGCCGCACTTTACGGGCCAGCAGACCGACCAATACCTCATCACCGGCACCTGCTACGAACATGCG
>JBDNIB010000460.1:0-5566 GCA_041688535.1 Prosthecobacter sp. | reverse complement strand
GCCGCCGCCGGTGAGCTTGGACTCAATGGAGGAAGCATTGCCGATCGTGACCGCGATCTGCCCGGTGGTGAGCGCGAGATTCCCACCCGACAGCGTGTAAGGCGCAAAGAATGACAACGAGTTCGCCACTTCACCGTTCGAGAGAGTAATGATCTGCGGATCAGTGAGCGTCCCGGGATTCGGAATCGGCTTGGGCAGTTCAACGTCATCAGAGCCGGTTGGTTCGCTGGCGTCCCAGTTCGCGCCGTTACTCCAGGCCAGATCGGTCATGCTACCCGCAGTCCAAATGATGGTCGCGGCCGCTGCTGGCTGTAGCACAAAGCACAGGTGGCAGGTGATCAGTGCAAGTGCAGCGACATGACGACGAATGTACTGGCAGGAAGGATGACGGTTGGTCTTCATAAGAGGCATGGTCGGTTTCAAAAAAATGGGCTATTGGCGCACACGGATTGGGCAAAAAGAGGCAAGCATTGTTCGCTTTGAGCCTATCAATATGAGTGGTTTAAGCCATGTCAGACAAGCACGAAACACGCTTTAGATTAAGCTTGTCTCACATTCTTACCCATTGATTATCAAAAGTTTACGTCACTCTATCGCAAGCCTTTATAATCATCTATTATCCTAGTTTTTTATCTTGGAATAACCAAACTCTATAGCTCCCCATTTGCCGCCTTTTTCGCGCCACGACCCAGCCCTTGCGCGCCCCCGACTTGCCCGCAAGAAGCCCCCTTCCCCGCCGTTTCACCCCGCCTCATGCGATTACCGACTTTTCTGGCCTTCACGGCCCTCCTTGCCGCCTCATTCAGCCACGCCGCCTCCCGTCCAAACATCCTGTTCATGATGGCGGACGACTTGAACAACGCCCTCGGCTGCTACGGCCATCCGCTGGTCAAAACACCGAATCTCGACAAGCTCGCCGCCCGTGGCGTGCGCTTTGAGAACGCCGCCTGCCAGTATCCGCTCTGCGGGCCGAGCCGGAACTCGATGCTTACCGGCCTCTACCCGAACAGCACCGGCATCCTCACCAATTCCCAGCTTTTCCGCCAAACCATCCCCAAGGCCATCAGTCTGCCGCAGGCCTTCCGCCAAGACGGTTACTTCGCTGCCCGCATCGGCAAGCTCTACCACTACGGCGTGCCGAACTCCATCGGCACCAACGGCCACGACGACCCCGCCTCCTGGGAACTGGAGCTGAACCCCGCTGGCTGTGACCGCCTGCTGGAGCACCCCGTCATCTTCTCCCTCACCCCCGGCTCCTTCGGCGGCACGCTGAGTTGGTATGCCTCCCCCCGGCCCGACGAGCAGCACACGGACGGCCTTCAGGCCAAAGACGCCGAGTGGGTGCTCGAACGCTGCGCGAGGGAAAAAGACCGCCCCTTCTTCCTCGCTCTCGGCTTCTTCCGCCCGCACACGCCTTACGTTGCGCCAGAAAAGTGGTTCAAAGGCTACCCCGAGGCCGAAATGCCCTTCGTGCAGGGTGTCGAAGAGGAAATCAAAGACCTGCCGCCGCTCGCTCTCGCCTCCCACAAAAAAGAGCACGAACTGCTCACCGACGACCTCCGCCGTCAGGCCGTGCAAGCTTATTTCTCCTCCATCAGCTTCATGGACGCTCAGGCTGGCAAGGTCCTCGACGCGCTCGACCGCCTCGGCCTCGCTGACAACACCATCGTCGTCTTCACCAGCGACCACGGCTACCACCTCGGCGAGCACGGCCTGTGGCAAAAGATGAGCATCTTTGAAGAAAGCGCCCGCGTCCCCCTTATCATCGCCGGCCCAGGAACGAAGAAAGGCGGCGTCGCCAAAGCCCCCGCTGGCCTCGTGGACCTCTACCCCACGCTCGCCGAACTCTGCGGCGTCAAAGCGCCCGCCAATCTCCAGGGTCAAAGCCTCGCGCCGATCCTGAAAGCTCCCGAAACGGCGAAGGGTCGCGGCTGGGTGCTCAGCCAGGTCATGCGTGGCGGCGGTGGTGGCGGCAAAGGCAAAGGAAAGGCCAAAAAAGCCGATGCTGAACCTGCCCCCCGCGTCTTTGGCTACTCCCTGCGCACCGACCGTTGGCGCTACACCGAGTGGGACGCCGGCAAGCAGGGCAAAGAACTCTACGACCACGAAACCGACCCCAAAGAGCACACCAACCTCGCCGACAAAGCTGAGCACGCCGCCGCCCAGGCCAAACTCGCCGAGCAGCTCCAAGCCGCCATCGCCTCCACCTTCCCGCCCGACGGCAAAATCCCCGAAATCCCCACAGGCAACGTCATGTACACCCCTGAACTAGTCGATCCGTGATTGGCCCCAGCTCATTCCTCCCATGAAACCCCTCCTCGCCTGCCTCCTTTCGTCATTCTGCATTCTGCATTCGTCATTCGCTGCGGAGCAGCGTCCGAACATCGTCCTCATCAACATCGACGACCTCGGCTACGCCGACATCAGCCCTTTCGGCGGCAAAGTCACCACCCCGCACCTCGACCGCATGGCGCAGGAGGGCATGAAACTGACCAGCCATTACGCCGCGCCGGTGTGCAGCCCTTCCCGTGCCGCCATGATGACCGGCTGCTATCCCAAGCGCGTCCTGCCCATCCCCGGCGTGCTGTTTCCTGCCAGCGCCGTCGGCCTGAACCCAGATGAAGTCACCGTGGCCGAAGTCCTCAAGCAAAGCGGCTACGCCACCGCCTGCATCGGCAAATGGCACCTCGGCGACCAGCCCGAGTTCCTCCCCACCGCACAGGGCTTCGACAGCTACATGGGCATCCCGTATTCCAACGACATGGGCCTCGCCTCCGAGGGTTCCAAGAGCAATCCCGGCGAGCCGTTGAAGGAGCCCAAAACCGCCGCCAAGGCCAAGCTCACCGCCGCGCAGGGTGAGGACGAAACCGGCCTCAAAGGCAACTCCCAGCCGCCGCTGCCCATGCTCGATGGCGGCAACGTCGTCGAACGCGTCAAAGTGGCGGAGCACCACGCCTTCACCCGCAAGTACGCCGAGCGCGCCGTCAGCTACATCCGCGAGCACCAAAAGGCCCCCTTCTTCCTCTACCTCCCGCACAACGCCGTCCACTTCCCGCTCTATCCCGGCCAGGAATTCATGGGCAAATCCGGCCAGGGGCTGCAAAAAGACTGGGTCCTGGAGGTGGACTGGTGCGTCGGCCAAGTGCTCGACACCTTGCGCGAGCTGAAACTCGACGCCAACACCCTCGTCATCTTCACCAGCGACAACGGCGGCCCGCTCAATCACGGCTCCGACAATACCCCACTGCGTGGCGGCAAAGGCAGCACGCTCGAAGGTGGCATGCGCGTCTGCACCCTCGCCTGGTGGCCCGGCAAAGTTGCCGCCAAAAGCAGTACTGCCGCCATCAGCTCCCACATGGACTGGCTGCCCACCTTCGCCGCTTTGGCGGGTATTGTAGTACCGCCTTCAGGCGGCTCTGAACCGGCTAAAGCCGGTACTACAAAACTAATCCAACATCTCGACGGCATTGACCTCTCCCCGCTGCTGCTCGGCCACACTGCCGATTTCAAAGCCCGCGACACCTTTTACTACTACCGTGGTTTCACCCTCGAAGCCGTCCGTTCCGGCCCCTGGAAGCTTCACCTCGCCAAAGGCGATCTCTACAACCTCGACTCCGACATCGGCGAAGCCAAAGACATCGCCAAAGACCAACCGGATCAGGTGAAAAAGCTCCAAACCCTCGTCGAAATCATGCAAGCCGACCTCGGCCTACAAGGAGACACCGCCCCCGGCATCCGCCCCCTCGGCCGCGTCCAAAACCCGCAGCCCCTCATCGCCCCCAACGGCACCGTCCGCCCCGGCTTCGACGCCCTCCACAAAACCCTCCCCTGACCTCTCACTTCTAACCTCTTACCTCTGACCACTCCCATGAAACAGCTCCTGCTCTCCTCACTCCTCTACCTTCTCGCCTCACTCCCCCTCGCCGCCGACGCTCCGTTACTCCAAGACGACTTCTCCAATCCCAAGTTCGAAACACGCCGCGCCTCACGCGGTGACTGGAAATACGCTGACGGCGCGGCCACCTGCGCGCAGGACGATGAACTCTACGAAAAGTTCAAGGACCACGGCCCCATCATCTTCTACGACCTCGCCTACACCGACGCCGCCATCCGCTTCGCCTTCAAGCCTGATGCTGCGACGAAAAGCGTCGTGTTCACCGCCAATGGCGCGGACGGCCACATTTTCCGCATCGTGTTCAGCAAAGCCGGTGCCTCCATCCGCGCCTTCCCGCCGGAAGGCAAAGAAGAGCACACCTCCATCGCCATCGGCACCGAGCCCGACCTCAAACTCACCCCCGACGCATGGACCAACGTCAGCGTCGAGCTGCGCGGTCCCAAAGCCACCCTCAAAATCGGCGACTTCACCAAAACCTACGACCACGCCTCCTTCGCCCGCGCCAAGACCAACCTCAGCGTCGGCTTCGCCTTCGGCACGATGAGTGTGAAGGATGTGCTCGTCGGCAAATAGCCCAGATCACTTGCGGCGACGACGCAGCACGAGGCCCAACAGTCCGAGAATGAGGAACAGCATGCGCGAGGGTTCTGGAACCACCACCATGATCCCATGTGTGGCAAAGGCGCTGGTGTCGAAGGCGAAATTACCGGTGAATCCAGCGGCGGAGAAATCGAAATCAGTCGTTGTCAGGGTTCCAGTGACGTTCATGCCGCCGACTGCCGACCAGTCGAGCAGATGGAACACATCGCCGATGAACGGTGTGCCGGTGGTGTAGGCACCACCGGTGCGGTTGAGGACTTTGAACAGCGGATTGGTGCCGCCAGCGGTGATGGCGATAGAGCCGGTAACGTTGATGTAGTCGTGATCGGTGATCGCAACTGGGGCGGTGTCTTTGTAAACGTCAAAGTTGGCCGGTGTGGCACCCAGATTAAACAACGCCGCGACGTTGGTGTAGCTGCCGGCGGCCAGCGCCGTGCTCAGCGTGTCGAGATGGGAAGCGGTGAGTGTTTCCGTGCGGTTGGTGATGCTGAACTGGACCTGCGAGCCTTCGTTGACGGTGAGATTCCCGCCGAGGGTCAGCGTCTGATTGCTGGCATTCGTGTCGCCAAAACCGGCGGCCAGGATGCCAACGCTGGTGGCATCGACACCGATGGTGACAGTGCCGGCAATGTTGCCTGCCGTGGCCAGATTGGCAATGCTGCCAGCACCGCCAGTGAGCAGCGGAGCGCCAACGAGGCTGGAGCCACCACCCGCGACGGTGACCGCCGTGCTGGCGAGGCCGCCCGTGCTGGCGACGCCATCCCCAAGCTGCAGGGTGCCGCCTGAGACGAGAGTGGCTCCGGTGTAGGTGTTGGCCCCGGTGAGAACCATGGTGCCAGCGCCGTCTTTGGTGAGACCTTCTGCGGCGGTACCGGCGATGCTGGCGGCCACGCTCAAATCCACGGCAGCAGTGGTGCTGTTCCCAACGGTGAATGTACGAGTGGTCCCGCCCAGGTTCACACTGCCGGAAATAGAGCCGCCGAGCGGGTTGCCAGTGGCGGAGTAGATCACATCACCGCCCAAGGTGAGGGTTCCCGCGCCGGTGGTGACCACCGGGGTGCTGGTGGCGGT
>JBDNIB010000459.1:0-1921 GCA_041688535.1 Prosthecobacter sp. | reverse complement strand
CCATCGACGGGATAAAAATTCAGCACACCACCCACCGCCAGCATCGCATCACGCACCGCCTCAGCGTCCAGACGGCGTTGGTTCATGCGCCAGTGCAGTTTGTTGTCGGGATCCACGGCGTAGTTCGCCACATCATGGCCTGAACCCATTTGATAAGTGCGGCTCAGCATGATCTCGCGGATCAGTTTCTTCACCGACCAGCCATTCTCCATGAACGATACCGCCAGTTGATCGAGCAGTTCGGGATGTGTCGGCTTCTGGCCCATGATGCCGAAGTTGTCCGGCGTCGCCACTAGGGCGCTGCCCATCAGTTTCAACCACACCCGGTTCGCCATCACGCGAGCGGTCAGCGGATTGTCCTTCGAGGCAATGAAATACGCCAGATCGAGCCTGCCGCTACCTTGGCCGATATTCAGCGGCTCGCCTTTGGCGCAGAGCACTTCCACCAGTCCACGCGGCACGATCTCGCCCGACTGCTTGATGTCACCACGGATCAGCACCGGGGTGTTGATCGGCCGGTCGCGGTCCAGCATGCCCATCGCCAGCGTGCGCGGGGTGCCATCATCGTGAAACAAATCCACATCCGCCTTCACCGACTCCGCACGGTCCAGCGCTCCACGGATGCGCAGGAATGTAGCCGCCGAGTTGCTGTTTGATCCGCCTTTTTGACGCATCGAGATCGCCTCACGCTGCGCCTCATCGGCACCGGTCTTCGCTGTCGTATAACGCGTCTTTAGCTGCGCCACCTCAGCCGTGGAAATTTTCGCCAAACTGCTCGGCTGATCCGCCTTGCGGTCCAGCTCGATCAAAGCCGTGGCATTCTGATTTTGCAGTTGCTGATAGGTGCCAAACAACGTCTCACTGCTCGCGAAGATCCCCGCCAGCGCGTAGTAGTCACGCTGCGTCACCGGATCAAACTTGTGGTCGTGGCAGCGCGCGCAGGCCAGCGTCAGTCCCAGCATGGATTGCGACATCGCATCAATCTGCTCGTCGATCAAATCGGCGGCAAACTGGCGGCGATCACGGTTGTTGTGGCCCTTGGAGCCAATCGCCAGAAAGCCCGTCGCCACGATCTTCTCCGCCTGATCACGCTTGCCCTCGAACTTCAGCAGATCACCCGCGATCTGCTCCTTGAGAAACTGGTCATAGGGCTTGTCCTTCTTGAACGACTCGATCACATAATCCCGGTAACGCCACGCATGTGGATAGAGCAAGTTCGTCTCCTTGCCGCTGCTCTCGCCATAGCGTGCCACATCCAGCCAGTGCCGCGCCCAGCGCTCGCCGTAGCGCTCCGAGTCCAGATACTGGTCAATCACCCGCTTCACCGCGTCAGGCGATTGATCCGCCACAAACGCCTTCACCTCATCCGGTGTCGGTGGCAGGCCCGTCAGATCAAACGCGATGCGGCGAATCAGCGTCGGCCGGTCCGCATCACGCACCGGGTGCAGTCCCTTCTCCTCCATCCCTGCCAGGATAAACGCGTCGATGTCCGTCTTCGCCCAGTCCGCCGTCTTCACCGCTGGCAGCTCATGCTTCACCGGCGGCTGAAAGGACCAGTGCTGGCGTCCCGCATCCATGTCGATCACCCGCTTGCCACCGTTCGCATTGGCCACCTTCGTTTCACGCGGATCAAGCGCCCCCATCTCGATCCACTTTTTGAAATTGGCGATCACCTCATCCGACAGCTTTTCCTTCGGCGGCATCTGCATTTCCTCGTTTTTCCACGTCATTGCCTCATAGATGCTGCTCTGGCCGATCATGCCCGGCGTCACACCTGGGTGGCCGGATTCACCGCCCAGCAGCGTCGCCTGCTTCGTGTCCAGCGTCAGCCCGCCCTTGATCTTCGTCGATTCCTCCGAGTGGCATTTGTAACACGACTGCACCAGCCCTGGGCGGATGTTCTTCCCGAAGCAGTTCAGTT
>JBDNIB010000458.1:0-4996 GCA_041688535.1 Prosthecobacter sp. | reverse complement strand
CCAGCAGAGCCGGGGCATGATGTTCATCGTCAGCTTCATCGGCATGCTGGTGCATATTTTCTCCCTCGGTTACATGAAGGACGACGACGCCAAGCCGCGCTTCTTCGGCGCACTGTCCCTCTTCATGTTCTCCATGACCGGCATCGTCCTCGCGGGCAATCTGATCATGATGTTCATCTTCTGGGAGCTGGTCGGCCTGAGCTCCTACCTGCTGATCGGCCACTGGTATCAGAAGGCTAGCGCCGCTGAGGCCTGCAAAAAAGCCTTCCTCACCAACCGCATCGGCGATTTCGGTTTCATGATCGGCATCCTGCTGCTGTTTGGTGCCAACGGCGGCAATGTGAACCTGGATGACCTCGGGTCCGCCTTCACCTCCGGCCCGCTGCGTCCTGATGCGCCGGGTTATAGCGCAGGCTTCACGACCGCCGCCGCCTTGTGCATCTTCCTCGGAGCGGTCGGCAAATCCGCCCAATTTCCGCTCCACGTCTGGCTGCCAGACGCCATGGAAGGCCCCACGCCGGTCTCCGCGCTCATCCACGCTGCCACCATGGTCGCGGCGGGTGTGTACATGCTGGTGCGCGTGAGTTTCCTGATCACCGCTTCCCCGCTGGCCGCTGAGATCATCGCTGGCATCGGTTGTGTCACCGCACTGCTCGCCGCCCTGATGGCCACGCAGCAGAACGACATCAAGCGCGTGCTCGCCTACTCCACGCTCTCGCAGCTCGGCTACATGGTCATGGCCGTCGGTGCTGTGGCGATGGCCGCCCAGCATGGTCACGATCCGCATGGCCCGAACCCCGGCCATCCGGCCATGTTCCATCTCTACACGCACGCTTTCTTCAAGGCGATGCTCTTCCTCGGCTCCGGGGCCATCATCTACGCCTGCCATCATGAGCAGGACATCTGGAAAATGGGCGGCCTGCGCAAGCACATGCCCGTCACCTTCTGGACCTTCGCCATCGGCACGATCGCCTTGATGGGCGTGCCGCCGCTCAGTGGTTTTTGGAGTAAGGAGGCCGTGCTCGGCACCGCCTATGACAGTGGCAGCAACATCCTCTTCCACGCCGGATCGATCACTGCCGCGCTGACCGCGTTTTACATGACGCGTCTGCTCATCGTCACCTTCTTTGGCAAGCCGCGCACCGATGCCGCACATCACGCCACCGAGGCACCGATGGTCATGATCCTGCCCCTCGCCGTGCTGGCGCTGTTCTCGATCTTCTCCGCCTTCGATGTGCTCGCCACGCCGTTGCAGGCGCTCAAGCCGCCGCATGTGGAAGGCCATCAGACCGTGCTCTTTGCCTCGCTCGTCGCTCTCATCGTCGGTGCTGGCGGGGCCATTTATCTCTATCGCGGCAAGACCAGCGACCCGGTGAACATCAAGCTCTTCGCCAACAAGTTTTACTTCGACGAAATCTACTCCGTCATCGTCCGCGTCTGCCAGGACCGGCTGGCGTGGATCGTCACCGGGTTGGAGCGCGTATTTGTCGATGGCCTCATCGCCCGCCTACCCACGGCGATCATCGCCCGCCTCGGCGCTGCCACCCGCATGCTGCAGGGCGGGCATCTGCAAGGCTACACCTTCCTCCTCGGCGGTGGCGTCATCGCCGTGGTTTATCTTGTCGTGTTTGTGCTGCCCCGCCTGGGCCATTGATGGAACAACTGAATGAGCATTCTTGAATTAGTCATCGCACTCCCGCTGCTCGCCGCCTTGGCGGTCGGGCTCGGTGCGCCTGCCCACGCCACCTCCCTCGGTGCCGCGCTGCTCAATCTGCTCATCGTGCTCGTTACCACGTTGCAGTACGCTGGCAAGGCCGTCACCGGCCTCGCCTTCACCTATTCGCGGCCGATCCTCGAAAATCCCGCGCTGAATTTCGCCGTCGGCGCGGACGGTGTCTCGCTCATTCTCGCCCTGCTCACCACCTTGGTGATGGTCGCCGCCATCTGGCAGATCCAGGACCGCCCCGCCATCTTCTACATCGCCTCGCTGCTCATCGGCGGTGGCGCGCTCGGCGCCTTCCTCACCACCGATTTGTTCTTCATCTACGCTTTTCACGAGCTGGCGTTGATCCCGACCTTCCTCATGATCGCCCTGCATGGCCGTGCCGAGCCTGCGCAGCGCAAAGCCGTCGCCTGGAAGGCCACGATCTATCTCGGCGCAGGCAGTTTGGTGCTGCTCGCCGGTCTGGCCTGGGTCGTCCTCGAATTCAGCGGCGGCTCCAAGCTCACCTTCGATCTCGAAGCCCTGCGCAATCAGGCCAAGCTCACGCCGCTGCCAGAAGCCAAGCAGGCGCAGATGTTCTTCGTCCTGCTGCTCGGTTTCGGCTCGCTCGTCAGTCTATTCCCCTTCCACAGTTGGGCCGCTCCGGCCTACGCCACCGCGCCGACGCCGGTTGCCATGCTGCACTCTGGCGTGCTGAAAAAATTCGGCCTCTACGGCTTGATTCGCATCGCCCTGCCGCTCCTGCCGCAAGGCGTGCATGTCGAATGGGTGCAAAACGCCCTGCTGCTCATGCTGCTGGGAAACATCCTCGTCATGGGCCTCGTCACCATCCATGCGGACCGCCTCGACGACACGCTGGCGAATTCCAGCGTCATGCACATGGGCTACATCTTCCTCGGCCTTGCCGCAGGTGGTGAGATCGCCCTCAAAGGCGCGGTGATCCTCATGTTTGCCCACGGTATATCCATCGCGCTGCTGTTCGGCCTCTGCGGTCGCATGCGCAACCAGCTCGGTACGCTGGAGTACAACAAGCTCGGCGGCCTCGCCTCCCATGCACCCGCCTTCACCGTGCTGTTCGCCTTTGGGGCCTTCGCCTCCATCGGCCTGCCCGGCCTCACCAATTTCGCGGGTGAAGTGATGATCTTCGTCGGCAGCTTCACCGATTTCAAAGCGGGCGTCATGAGCAACCTGCACTGGGCCGTCGTCCTGGCGCTCTGGGGCGTCGTGATGTCCGCCGTGTACATGCTGCGCGCCTACCGCAACATCTTCCACGGCAGCCCCGCCACCGGCCTGTTCATGATCGATCCCGCCTTCTCGCAGCGCGTGCCGTTCATCCTGCTCGCCGCCACGCTGCTCATCACCGGCTGCTGCCCCTGGCTGCTGCTCAACCTCATGAAATCCGCGCTGTAGCACTGCCATGAGCGTTTTTACCATCGAAGCCGGACTCGCCCTCCTCGGACTCGCCCTCCTGCTGGTCGAGGCCTTCAGGCCCGCCATCTCCCGCCGCACCCTCGGCCTCACCGCCATCGCCGGCACCGCGCTCGCGCTCGTGTTGCTGTGCAGCGTCAGCCACGACCCCGCCCGCCTGCCTAGCTTCATCCAGCCCTGGCATCAGCTCGATACCCTCGCCCTGTTCTACAAAGGCTTCGCGCTCGTCATCACCCTGCTCGTCCTCTGGCTCACGCTCGAATGCGCGCCCTACCTCACGCGCTACACCGTCGATGGCAAGCTCGCCGAAATGTTCAGCCTGCCGCTCATCGTCTGCGCTGGCATGATGTGGATGGCCTCCGCCCGCGATTTAGTCACCGTCTTCGTCGCCCTCGAACTCGTCACCGTCAGCTTCTACGTCCTCGTCGCCTTCGCCCGCAAAAGCGCCTTCAGTCTGGAAGCGGGGGTCAAATATCTCATCCTCGGCGCCCTCTCCACCGGCATCCTCGTCTATGGCATCGCCTGGATCTACGGCGCCACCGGCACCATGAGCTTCGACGGCATCGCGGAAGCGCTGGCCGATCCCGCCACCAGCAAAACCACCGCCCTCTTCGGCGCGTCCATGCTCCTCTGCGGCCTCGGCTTCAAAGTCGCCGCCGCGCCCTTCCACATGTGGGTTCCCGACGTGTATCAGGGCGCGCCCACCCCCGTCACCGCCTTCCTTTCCGTCGGTTCCAAGGCCGCTGGCTTCATCGTCCTCACCCGCGCGCTGGAAGCCTTCCTCACCGCCGGTTCCATCATCGGCACCGAAATTCAGGCCCTGCTGCTTGTCGTCGGCTCGCTCACCGTCCTGCTCGGCAGCCTGCCCGCCATGTTCCAGACCAGCGTCAAGCGTCTGCTCGCCTACTCCAGCATCAGCCATGCCGGTTACCTCCTCCTCGCCCTCGCTTGCCGCGAGAGCGCCCGGTTCGACCTCTCCTCCGGCGGCATCGTCGCCTTCTACCTCGCCACCTACCTGCCCATGACCGTCCTCGGCTTCCTCGGCCTCGGTCTCATGCGTGCCAACGGCCTGGGCGAGGAAATGAAAGACTTCGCCGGCCTCGCCACACGCAATCCGCTGCTCGCCCTGCTCATGACGCTGTCCTTCGCCTCCCTCGCCGGCCTGCCGCTCACCGCCGGGTTCCTCGGCAAATTGTTCGTCTTCCTCGGCCTCGTCGATCACGGTTTCTGGGGTGCCCTCAGTTGCGCCGCCATCGCCGCCGCCGCCGGGTTCTACTACTACTTCAAGACCATCCTCGTGATGTACACCACTGAAGGCACCAACTGTCCGGCCCTCAAGCTGAGCACCGCCACCAAGGCCGTCGCCGGAGCCCTCGCCCTCGCCATCCTCATCCTCGGCGTCTATCCGAAGCCATTGCAGCAGGTGCTCGCTCCTGCCGCGCAGGCCGTGGCGGCCAAGTAAGTTGACTCAAGGCAGTTCGCAGGACACCCGCCGTCCAAGGAGTGACGGCATCCTGCCGTCTCCATCAAACACATGATGGCAGGATGCCATCACACTTGTTCGGTAGGGCGCTTGCTCCGCCAAGCGCCGCCTTCCGGCAGGAGCGCGGACCTCCGAGTCCGCAGCACCCCGCAAACACCCAGCACCCCGCAGTCACCCATCTGCCCACTCCAAGCCGAGGACCAGCGTGTTTGTGACATTCAAGCATGGCATCGCTCCCGTCACCTGCGGACGACCTGCTGCGGACTCGGAGGTCCGCGCTCCTGTTACCGTCGCAGCGTGTTGATCAGCTCGTCCAGCTTGTCGGCGATCTGCTGCACCTCGCTCTGCGTCGGCGGATCGCT
>JBDNIB010000457.1:0-2076 GCA_041688535.1 Prosthecobacter sp. | reverse complement strand
GAATTAGCACAAAAAACTCAAAAAGTCCCGCCAGCAGGCATCACGCCATCGGGCAGCTCAGCCAGAATGTCGTGGTATTGTTCTCCGAGGCCACACCGAGCTGGATGTTCATCTGGTGGCTCAGCATCGCAGCGATCGTCAGCCCGAGGCCGAGGTGATTGCTGTTTTTCGAGCCATGGAACGGACGGAAAACCTCCTGGATCTTCTCTGGGGCGAGCTGCGAGCCGGTGTTGCTCACCAGGATGTCCACGCGGCGTTGCTCCGCCGGGGTGATGCTGCCAGGGCCGCAGATTTTCAGTGCGCAACGGCCACCGCCTTTCGAGGCGGCCTCGGCGGCGTTTTTCAGCAGCTCGGTGAGGATGTCTTTGAATTTCGTGGGATCGACCAGCACCGGCGGCAGTCCAGCCTGCACGTCCGCTTCAAGCTGCACATTTTCCTTTTGAAACGGCTCCATCACCGCGCCTTCGATAACGGGGAGGTACTCGTTCAGGCTCAGCGACTGCGGTGTGATTTTGGCACAGCCACCGGCGGAGCGGATGCGCTCGCTCAGGTTCGTCACGCTGACGGAGGCCTCGCGGATGTGTTGCATGTTTTCGCTCACACCGGGATCAAGGTCGTCCGTCATCAAAATCAGGCTGCTGAAGCCCTGGATCACCGCCAGCAGGTTATTTAGCTTGTGGGTCAGTCCGCGCAGCAGCTCCTGATGGAAGCCGTCACTGTGTTGTTGGCCGAGATTCAGGGTGGTGGGGAAATAAAACTGCATGGCGTGAATGGGGGCGTGGACAGGGCGGAGTAATGCAGTCGCACGGCGGTGGTGGCAAACGCGATTTTAGTGACTTGTTCCAGACTCTCGACTAAACACTGGCAACGGCGCGGACCCCTCGCCACACTCCGCCCATGGCCCTCCTCGAAGTCCGACATCTCACCAAACGCTGGCCCACCGGTCGGCTGGCGCTTGATGATGTCGGTTTTGAAGTGAAGGAAGGCGAGATTCTGGGCCTGCTCGGCCACAACGGTGCAGGGAAGAGCACCATCATGGGCATCACGCTCGGCATGGTGCGGCCTGACATCGGCGAGGTGCGCATCGGCGGTCGCAGTGTGCAGAAAGACCGTGGCGGTGCCTTGCAGCAGATCGGTGCCATTTATGAGGCCGCCGTGTTTTACGACTACCTCAGCGGCTGGCAGAATCTGCGCGCGCTCTGCTCCCTCTCCGGCTGGTGGGACGAGGCGGAGGTGAAACGCGTCGTGCAGATGGTGAATCTCACCCGTGCCATCCAGCAAAAAACCGCCACCTACAGCCACGGCATGCGCCAGCGCCTTGCCCTCGCGCAGGCCTTGCTGCCACAGCCAAAAATCCTGCTGCTCGACGAGCCGACCGACGGCCTTGATCCCGAGGGCATCCGCGAGTTCCGCGAGCTCATCCTGCACCTGCGCAAACATCACGGCCTGACCATCATGCTGAACTCGCATCTGCTTGGCGAGGTGGAGCAAATGTGCGACCGCTGCGTCATCTTGAAGGACGGCAAAAAGGTGTTTGAAGGCCCCGTGCCATCGCAGGAAAAATCCCGCCGCATGTTCCAGCTCGAAACCAGCGACATCGGCCTCGCCCGCGAGGTGCTGGGCCGCGCCGGTGCCACGATGGACAAACTCGGCATAGTCGAGGTGCCGCTGAACCTGGAGCCGCATGAACTCGTCGCCGCCATGGTGCATGGCAAGGTGCCCGTCACCGCCTGGCAGCCGTACCGCCGCACGCTGGAGGAACTCTACATGGGACTGTCATCCAAAGCATGATCCTCTTCTTCCAGCAATGGTATAGCGAGCTGTTGAAGCTCTTTGCCCGTCGGCGCACCTACATCGGCTTCGGTGCCTTTGTGGCGCTGCAGGTCATCATCTTCCTGCTCATCAAAAAATTCGGTCTGCCCACGCAGCGCCTCATCGCGGGAGCGGGCGAAAACGTGGATTATTACTTGTCCGCGCTCACCGTCGCCAGCTTTGTCGTCGGCGTCTCCGTCTTCCTGCTCGGGGCGCTGTTCCTGAGCCTCGTCGCTGGTGACATCGTCGCCAAGGAAGGCGAGG
>JBDNIB010000047.1:0-1528 GCA_041688535.1 Prosthecobacter sp. | reverse complement strand
GGCGACTACTGGCGCATGGGCCTGCCGTTGGAGATCCTCGTCGTCGCCCTCGGCGTGCCGGTCATTTTGATGTTCTGGCCGTTGTGAGCGTAACAGGGCCGATCTGCGTCAGGAGGGATCAAACACGCGCACGCGTCCTTCCTCGACAATCCACCAATGACCGTCGATCGGTTGGGTTTTCAGCGCACCCATCAAGGTTTGCAACAGGCGGTGCAGGGCGGTGGTGCTCATGCGCACAGGAACGCGCAGAACGGCGATGCCATGATGCAACTCGGGTGGAAACCGCAGTGGATTGGCAAAATCGAGGTCCAGTGTGATGATAGCCCTGCCATCCTCGCAGCAGCGCACAGCGATCTGCTCATCCGTGGCGGCACACAGGTCTTGTTCCGGCACGGTGCAGACATCATGCCCGGCGGCGGCGAGCACCTCACGCCCGCGCTGCCCCAGGTTCCCGTCGAGTTTCAGCCTCATGCCACAGCTTCCAACGCAACCGTGACACAGCGTTCGTGCGACATGGCAGAGCCATAGGCCAAGCAGGCTTGAATATCAGCAAGCGTGATCTGCGGGTAATGCACCGCCATGACTTGTTCCGGCGTGAGTCCCTCCGCCAGCAGCTCCCACACCATGGACACCCAGATGCGGTGACTACGGGTGCAAGGCCGCCCGTCACAACGAGCGGGATCAATCCAGATGTGTTCTTGCAGCGCGGCAGCGACCATAGCTTAGAGCACAGGGGCAGGTGGTGAATTTGCAAAGGCTGACCCTGCGGGCGGTGGCAGAATGAAGGCACGCCTCATCACCGCTGGGGGCGTTTGCTTGAGACAGGTTTTTTGGGCGTGGAGGCGTGCAGGCGTGCCAGCAGGGCGGCGGCGGGTTCGTCTGTGGGGTCTTGGGGGACGAGGTGGCCGCGGAAGGCTTTGGCGAGGACGGCGGGCGTCAGGCGCTCCACGGTCTTTTGCGCGCTGCTCAGCCGCGCTTCGATCCGGCTCGCGTAGGCGAACAGGGCTTCGACGCGGCGGACGATTTCTTGTTGTTCGGGGAGGGGTGGTAAATCGAAAGCGTAGTCCTTGAGCTGCCCAAGATTGATGCGAGGTCGTGTTGCACCGTGAATGTCAGCACCCAGTACAACGAAAGTCGCGCGTGAGGCGAGTCGAAGTGCGAGGAACTTCGGCAGACACTTTGTAGAGTCGGTGCGAACGCAGAAGCAATCTGACTTGTTGATGGCTTTGCCTGACCACGATTTGGGAAGCAGGCTGACTCGAATCTCTTCCGATATGAATGACGAGAAGATGACATCATTCTCTTTGAGCGTGTGACGCTTCAACGTCTCGTATTTCGCGGCCGAGATGAACGTCTCTTTCTCCTCGAAGAACTTCAGCGAACCGATGTTCTCCAGTCGGACTACACGAACGCCTGCTTCGGTGTAATCATTGGTCTTTAGGTGCGAACCGAATGGGCCGTCAAAGATCTCAGCGGCGATGTCTCGAACTTGGACATTCGTCATTCGTCATTCGTCATTCGTCATTCG
>JBDNIB010000456.1:0-3292 GCA_041688535.1 Prosthecobacter sp. | reverse complement strand
GACCGCATGCACGGCCCCGGTGTGGATAAAGAGGCGCACAAGGATCTCGATGTGATCCGCATGGCGAACGTCTTCGCCAGCACTGATCAGGGCAAAACGTGGACCCGACGCGGCGGCGTGGCCTTCCCGCGCACCGATTTCGATGAGCACATGATCATTGAGCGCAAGGACGGCAGCCTGTGGATGCTCGCACGCACGAAGGATGGCATCAGCGAGAGCACCTCCGCCGACAAAGGCACGACATGGAGCGAACCGCAGCCGAGCACGATCCAGAATCCGAGCGCCCGCTTTTTCATCCGCCGTCTCTCTTCCGGGAAAATCATCCTCGTGAAGAACGGCCCGCTTAATGTGCGCCTGCCGAACCGCACGAACCTGAAAGCCTTCCTCTCCGACGACGATGGCAAGACCTGGGGCAAAGGACTGCTCATTGATGACCGCGCCGCCGTCTCCTATCCCGACGGCTTTCAGGCACCGAATGGCGACATCCACATCCTCTATGATTGGAACCGCCACACCGACGCCGAAATCCTGCACTGCGAATTCACTGAGGCCGACTTCGCACCGCGCCCGATGGCACCACCAACGCCCATGGACCACACCAAGCCCCGTGCCACCAATGCAGCACCTGTTTTCACCCCGAAAAAGTCGTTGGTGAACAAAGCCCTCGCGCCGCATCTGCCGAGCTCAATCCGCCCCGATCCCAAGTGGGCCTCGCAAGCCATCGAAGACGCGAAGCAGGACTTCAAGAGCATCCCGTACGACGGCGTCACACCGAACAAGATGGTCTGCGACACCACGCTACGTGAACTGCCCGACGGCTCATGGGCTCTCTTCATCCTTGCCGGTGGCGACACTGAACCCAGCCCGCTGAACTACACCGGCATCACTCGCAGTCACGACATGGGCAAAACGTGGACGTCGTTGGAGCCGTTTGATGTTGGTTTCCCACGTGAGGGCAAAACGATCGGCCAGGGACCGACGGAGCTCATGATCCTCGGCCAGCGCAGCACGTTGTTCTTCTCCACGCACTCGAAGCACTGGGCCAACGACTGGCGCTCCTGGTATCTCACCAGCGACGATTCTTTCAAGACCTGGAGCAAGCCGTTTGAAGTGCCCGGCCGTCTCAAGGAGCGCACCTTCATCCGCAAGCACATTGTCTGCCAAGACGGTCGCATCATGATTCCGTTTCAGCACTACATCGGTCCCGATGATCAGCAGAAGCTACCGCCGTTGGAACGCGACTTCACCAACCCGCGCAACGGCGTCCTCATCAGCAGCGACGGCGGTAAATCATGGAGCGAGCACGGCAACATTCGCCTCACGCCGAACAGCCGCTACTTCGGCTGGGCGGAGAACGATCTCTTTGAGCATCCCGATGGTCGCATCACCATGGTCATCCGCGCCGACGGCCTCGGCGGCCTGCTTTACAAGGCGGAGAGCAAAGACGACGGCAAGACATGGCCCGAATTCGCTTCCGTCACTCAGATCCCGAATCCCGGCAGCAAAACCACGCTTTACAACCTCGGCGGCGACCGCGTGGCCATCCTGCACAATCCCAACGGCAAACACCGCAGTCCCATGGCGCTGTGGATCAGCTTCGACGGCATGAAAACCTGGCCCTACCAGCGCGTGCTCCAGCAGGAATCCGTCGATGGCCCCAAAGGCCGCATGAACTACCCCGACGGCTTCGTCAGCCAAGACGGCCAGTGGCTCCACTTCGCCTTCGACGACAACCGCCATCGTGCGGTGCATTACAGCGCCAAGTTGCCGCCGTTGAAGCCCGAGTAATTGCGCTCAAAACTTCACGCGCAGGTAGGTGCCGAGGACCGACTCGTTCTTCCACTCGATCTTGCCACGTTGCGAAAAGATCATGTAGAAGAGATCAAGGTCGCAACTGCGGGAGAGTTTGCAGGTGAGGCCGAGCGGCACGAGGCGGTTCTCCGTCCAGTCCTGGCGATGCAGGTCGATCAACCATTCGTTGCTGAGGAAGACCCGTGTGAGCGGGCCGATTGGCTGTGGCAGGGTCCAGCCGAGTTGCAGGCGATGGCGCGTGCGATGGGTGGTGAAGGCTGCACGTTCGTTCTTGCGCCACTCCATGCGGTTGCGCCAGTCGAGCCGGAGTTGCTTCGTGAGATCGAACCTCGGATTGAGTTCGAATTCGGGACGCCCCCTGCCAGTGTCTGTCGTGTATTTTGGTGTTCTCGATGTTGAGCAGGGAAAGTCCGAGGCCGGTATCGAGCCAGGGGAGCAGTTGGTATTTGACCCGAGGACTGACGATCTGCACGTAGGAGCCGTTCTCGGTGTCGAGTCGATTACCCAGAAATACGCCCGCGCTCAAAGGTGGCGCACGCCACAGGTCGAGCATGGTCCATGCCCACCATTCGTCAGCCTGCGCGGCGGTGCATGTGAGCAGGGCGGCGACAATGTCGAGAATGCGCATTTGATGGCACGTTTAGAGAACTTCGCGTGCCGCAGCTACTTCATCATCGCGGGCTGCCCCGTGCACTCCAGCACGCTGTGCCAAAGCTCCTGCGTGGGCTCGACTTTGCGTCGTCCGTGGATGACGAGATTGAGCGGCAGATGCACATACGAGCCATGCCAGCGGCCGACCAGCATGCCGGTCTTGCCCGCCCATCGCCGCATGCACGGCGGACTGGGCAAGGCGTGAGCAGTAGACGTTGTCCTGCGCGTTTGCCGGAACGCTGCGCACGATGTAGCTGGGGTCGATGTATTTGAGGTTCACCTCGGTTCTGCGCTGCTTGAAAAAGGCGTTGATGCGGTCCTTCAAAAACATGCCGATGTCGCCATAGCGTTTGTTGCCGCTGGCGTCGGAGGCCTCGTCGGTTTGCATGAGATGCTGGCCCGCGCCCTCGGCCACCACGACCACGGCGCTGCCGCGTTTCATCAGCCGGTGGCGGAGCGACTCGAGAAAGCCGCCCTCGCCATCCAAGGCGAACTCCACTTCGGGGATGAGCACTAAATCGACGTTACTGCCCGCCAGCGCGGCGTAGCAGGCGATGAAGCCGGAATCGCGGCCCATCAGCTTCACCAATCCGACACCGTTCACCGCGCCGGTGGCTTCCACATACGCGCATTTGAGGGCCTGCACGGCGGCGTCGAAGGCCGTCTCGAAGCCGAAGCTTTTGTCGAGGTAGCGGATGTCGTTGTCGATCGTCTTCGGAATGCCGACGACGGCCTTCTTGAGCCCGCGCCGTTCGATTTCCTTCGTGATCTCCGCTGCACCACGCAGGGTGCCATCACCGCCGATGACAAAGAGAATATCCACCTTCAT
>JBDNIB010000455.1:0-8681 GCA_041688535.1 Prosthecobacter sp. | reverse complement strand
TCTCGCCGGAAGGAATGTCCTCGACATCGACTGCGGTGCCGATGCCGACCTTGTCTGTTGAGACATTGGTGAATTCGGTGCCGCGGGCGTTGCTCAGTTCGCTCTCGAGCTGTCCCTGCATGCGTTGGAGCACGGCCTGCTGGTCGCGGGCGGCCTTGTAGCCGCCGTTTTCGCGGAGGTCGCCTTCGTCACGAGCGATCTGGATCTCGCGCTTGTTGTCGGGGATCTTGACGTTGACGAGTTCTTCCAGTTCCTTCTTTTTCTTTTCCAGGCTCTCCCAGGAGACAATGAGGGAGTCGTCTTGCTGCTGGCTGGAATTTTCATCCATCATGGATTCCATCTCAGGCCGCGCCTTGATGATGCGTGCCATGAGGGAGCGGCGGGTCAGTTCGTCAAACGACGAGCTGTTGATGATGCGTTTGGATAGCAGGCGGATGTCTTCCTCCTCGGCTTTGGCGACCATTTCACCCAGCAGGGTGCGGTCGTCGGACATGAGATCCTGCAGCCGCCCGGTGCGTTTCGGGCCGCCTTCCATGAGATCGTTTTCGATGACGCCGAGGATGGCGTGGCCGAGGTCGATGTTGAAGACGGACTCGGCCAGACCTTTGCGTTCGCGGGCCATCCAGATCAGCAGATCGGCGGAGAGTTGGCGGTTGCGCAGTGATTTTTTCAGTGACTCGGCGAGCACGTCGAGTTCGCCATTGGCATCCAGCACGGCGGCGATTTCGGCGACGGCACGACCGCCGGTCTTGGTCAGGTGGTGCAGGATTTCGGGCACCCATGCGCGATTGGGGAAGGCTTCGGGGAAGGCGCGGTAAATGCGGCCCAGCAGGCTGGCGGAAAGGCTCTTGATGGCATCGGCGAGCACCTCTTTGGTCTCGCAGATGAGATCGGAGATCTTCATGGAACCCATCGGTGCGGCCACGCTGAGGTTCTCGACAAGTTCGTCACGGGCGAGGAGGAGTTGCAGGCACTCCTTGAGGTGCAGTTTCACCGCTTTGCGGGCGGTGTCGGAAATATCCTGGAAGACGGGGATCAGCTCGGTTTTTGGATCGCTGAACAGGTCGATGTCCTTCTGGATGCTGGCGAGGGCGGCGAGCTTGCCCTTCAAATCGCGTGCGGCGAGGAAGGTCTTCACCATCTGGCTGCCGGCGTTTTCCGCCTGATCGCGCAGCATGAGTTTTTCGGTGCGCTTGGCAGGGACGACGATGTGGCGGTGGGTTTTGAGCGCACGCTTGGCTGCCTCCCACCACTTCTTGTAATCGGCATCCGCCACGATGCGGCCTTTGATGAGTTTTTCGAGGTCATCCAGGTGCAGTGCGTTGCCACAGCTCCTGAGGGCTAGCTCGACGATCCCTGGGGCATCTTTGGCGGCTTGCTCCTTGAGTGAATCGAGGTCAGTCAGTCGGCGGGCGAGGATGTGGTCGGAAAGGATGATTTCCAGCGAACTGATGGCAAAGCCGAGCTTCAGCGGATGCCCAGGCTTGCCTTCGAAGTCGATCAGGATGCGGTCGCCGAGCAGATCCCATTCGGCGATTTTGCCCACTCCCCAGCTTTTGTGGAGACAGAAAGTTCCGGGTTCGAGTTGAGTAAGTTTTTCGCCGTCTGCAGCCGGGAGCTTGCCTGCGGCCACGATGTTTTGCACCTCTGGATTCATGGGGCGCTCAGACTAGCCGTCTGCGGGATTGTGGCAAAGGAAACCTGCGGCAATGCGCACTTGGATCACCAAGCTATGCACCAGAGCACCTTCAAATAGCGGCCGTCAGGGCAGTTGGACATGACAGGGTGGTCGGCACCGGGGCCGGAGCGGTCGATGATTTGCAGGCGGCGCTTGTTGCGGTGCGCGGCGCGCATGACGATGTCCTCAAATTCCGCGACATCGAGCAGGCCGGAGCAGGAGCAGGTGACGAACAAGCCGCCACGTTGCAACAGGTTGAGTGCCACGGCATTCATGTCGTAGTACTTGTTGCGGCCGAGCTGGGCTTCCTCGGTGTCGCGTGAGAAAATGAGCTTCGGCGGGTCGAGCACCACCGCGTCCCACAGCGTGCCGTTTTGCTGCATCTGGCGGCCCCAGGTGAAGGTGTCGGCATGAATGTAGTCGATGCGGACCTGATTCAGATCCGCATTCTTCTTCGCCTGCGCGATGGCTGTTTCATCCAGATCGACGCCGGTCACGCCCTCGCAGCCGCCCAGCACACGGGCGCTGAGCGAAAAACCGCCCGTGTAGCAGCATAGGTCGAGCACGCGGCGACCGCGGGCCAGTTGGGCGAACTTGAGGCGGTTGTCACGCTGATCGCAGAAGAAGCCAGTCTTGTGGCCGTCCGCGAAGCCGACTTGGTAGCGGACGTTGTTCTCGCGCACCCGCACGCCGCGTGGGGCGGGATCGTCGGCCGCGGGAACGTCGGACCAGCGCATGCCTTCGATACGGGCGATGTCGGGGTCCACCTGGATGAGATGCTGTGTGGTGCCCAGCGCGGCATGGAGTTTCGGCAGCCAGCGGGGCAGACGACGCCAAATACCGAGCGTGGTGACTTCAATGGACAGCACATCCGCGTAGCGGTCCACGACGAGGCCACTGAGGCCGTCGCCATCCGAATGCACGGCCCGCCAGGCGTCGGTGGTTTCATCGAGGCGCAGAGTTTTCAGGCGCAGGTCCAGCGCGGCATCGAGCCGGGCGTCCAGCGCGGCCTCATCCAGCACGTTTTCGCCATGCTGAAGCACCCGCAGCGGTACATGGGCTTTGGGATTGAAAAAACCACTGCCAAAGATCTGCCCCTCTTTGTCATAAACATTCACCAGATCACCGGCACCGGCATCGGGTGAGGCGGCGCGGATCATGTTCGGATACACCGCCGGATGGAAGGAAAAGTACTTCATCTGCGCCCAGGGCTGCAACCACGCCTCGCTGCCCGGTGGCGGGGTCGTGCTCGGGGTGGCGGAGTCTCGGCGGGGGTGACGCGGGGCAGGGGGGCGCATGGTCTGTTTTCTATGCCCCGGGTTTCGCTGCGGAACAAGCTCTGCGTGCGGCCTGGGGCAGAATACAGGGCTTTTCCCGCTGGCATGGGCGTTGCTCCCCGCTTACATGCAGCCCTGCACTCCGCCCCTTCTCTCCATGGCCTCTGAAAAGCCCGTCACTCTCAAAGACCTCACCATCCTCGGCCAAGAACACCTGCCTGCCGGCGGCGGGTTCATGATCTTGCCCAGCCAGCTTGGTTATTTTGACCTGCTGCGGCTGGAACTCGTGCTGGCGGGCCGGGAAGTGATCTATTTGGTGAAAAAAGGCGCAGCATTGCACCCCTTGCTGCGTGCGCATCTGGAGCAGGACAGCGTCCATGCCATGGAGTTCATGCCAGGGGAGACGGAGCTGTCCGCCTACCGTCATGCGATGGCGGATGCGGCTAAAAGCGGTGCGGTCATCATTTACCTGCCCGCCGAGGCTGCCGTAATGTCTTCGCCCATGACCACGGTGCCAGGCACGAAGCTCGAATTCCTGCTCAAGGCTGAAATTCCCGTGCTGCCGCTGCATGTGCATCGTCGCCAGGACACCGCCATGCCGATCGAGCGTGGTTTCACCGATGCCGAGACGATTTTCAACTTCGGCCGACTGCTGCAAGGACTGGACGTGAACCTCGCCGCCTACCAGGAGTGTCTGCTGGGGCTCTCGGAGCAGAGCATCAGCGAATGCCCGGTCCTCGATCTTAGCCTTGGCTACGCTTTGATTCAGGGCTTCAAAAAACACGGCGCGCGCAACAGTGTCGTCGATGGCAAGGACGACAGGGTCGTGCGGTTTGACAAGATTTTCGCCACCGCTCTCGCTTTGGCCCAGGTGGTGAAGCGTGAGACAAAAAAGGCACGCGTCGGTATCATCCTGCCGCCGGGTGTGGGCGGTCTCATCTGCAATGTGGCGGTCGTCATGGCCGGAAAAATCCCGGTGAACTTGAACTTCACCGCTGGCCGTGCCGCCATCGACAGCGCCATCCGTCAGGGTGAGATCGACCGCTTCCTCACCGCCGACATCTTCGTGCGCAAGATGCAGAGCTTCCCCTGGCCGCCGAGCAAGCAGCTCATCCTCATCGAGCGCGTGCTGCCGAAGCTGAAAATCGCCATCGTGAAGTGGCTCGTGCTCAGCAAGTTCCTGCCCGCCGCCGTCCTGGCTACCGTGCTCGGCATTGCCAAAAAGGGCGGACGAAAAGAGGCGCTGCTGCTGTTCACCAGCGGCAGTTCTGGCGAGCCGAAAGGCGTCGCCCTCACGCACCGCAATCTGCTCGCCAACGTCATGCAGTTTGGCAGTCGCCTCGGCATGAAAAGCAACGACAGCATCCTTGGCTGCCTCCCTCTCTTTCACAGTTTTGGCTGCACCGTGACCCTGTGGTTCCCCATCATTTACGGGCTGCACCTCGTCACCTATCCCACGCCGTTGGAAGCGAAAAAACTCGCCGAGCTCATCGAGAAGTACCGCGTCACCCTCATGATCGCCACGCCCACCTTCCTGCGTGGGTATCTGCGTGGTGTGAACCGCGAGGCGCTGGCATCCATCAAGCTCTGCGTCACCGGGGCGGAGAAACTGCCCAACACGGTGGCGGATGCGTTTGAAACCCGTTTTGGCAAGCGTGTGCTCGAAGGCTATGGCCTCACCGAAACTTCCCCTGCCTCCAATCTGAACCTGCCTGATCCCGCTCCTCTCGGCGACGAGGATGGCGGCTACTGCTGGCTGCCCAGCCACCGTCAGGGTTCCGTCGGTCATGTCGTTCCAGGCATGGCGCTGCGCATTACTCATCCCGACACCAACGCGCACCTCTCGCTGCACCAGAGCGGCATGATTTGGTTCAAAGGCGCCAATGTCTTCGAGGGCTACCTCAACGATCCCAAACGCACCGCTGACGTGCTGCAGGATGGCTGGTTCCGCACCGGTGACATCGGCCGTGTCGATCTCGACGGCTTCCTCTACATCGAAGGCCGCCTCAGCCGCTTCTCCAAAATCGCCGGTGAGATGGTCCCACATGAAACCGTCGAGGAAACCCTCGTCAAAGCCATGGGCCTCGAAAACGAGTCCGTGCGCAAGATCGCCGTCGTTGGCGTGCCCGACCCCGAGCGTGGCGAGGCCCTCATCCTGCTCACCAGCATTCCCGGCGGCCCTGAGCATCAGGAAATTCTCGATCTCCGCTACCGCCTCCTCGACAAAGGCATGCCGCCGCTCTGGATTCCCAAAAAGATGATCCGCGTCAGCGACATCCCCGTCCTCGGCTCCGGCAAGCTCGACGTGCAAAGCTGCGAACGCATCGCGAAGGCCGGAACGTAAGTTTCCCGGAGTGGATGGAGTCTTTTTAACCGCCAAACGCGGACGCTGGCACCCCGGTGGCACCGGGACGGCAGACGAAGAGGCGGCCTGCTAGTTTCTCCTCCAGACCGGGCTTGAGGCCGGTGGTGATGTAGAGATCACCCAGATCTGCACCGCCAAAGGCACAGGCGGTGGTTTCCACACAGGGGAAGTCGATCTGCATCTCGATCTTGCTCGTGGCGGAATTAAAACAGACGACTTTGGCCCCGTGGCAGAAGGCGACCCACAGGCGGTCTTCGCTGTCGATCGTCATGCCGTCAGGCACTGAGGCATCAGCGCTGGTGTCCCACACGACACGTTCATTGCTGATGACTCCGGTGGCGTTGTCGAAGTCGAAGGCACGCACCTTTTTGCTCGGCGTGTCGATGTAATATAGCGTGCGCGTGTCACGGCTCCAGATGATGCCGTTGGAGTTCGTCACCGGGCTGAATTTTTTCTCCACACGCAGATCCGTGTGCAGGCAGTACAGCGCGGCATCCGCTCGCTTCTTCAAGCAAATCGTGCCGGCCCAGAGGCGTCCAGCGGGATCGCATTTGCCGTCGTTGAAGCGGTTGTCGGGCAGGTTCGGCTCGGGATCGGCGATGGCGGTGCTGAGGCCGGTGGCTTCATCGAGGAAGAAAAAGCCGTTATCACCGGCCCAGACGAGGCCGCCACTCGCACGCGGCACCACGGTGCCGACACGCTGGCCGACACCCCAGATTTTCTCCTCTCCCGTGGTTGGCTTGAAGGCGATGATTTTGTGCGCCTCGATATCGACATAAAGCAGCCTGTCGTTGTGCCAGATTGGGCCTTCGCCCCAGATGGAAACATGGTTGGAGATGGGTTCGGGAGTCATGGTAGGGCGTGTGGTGAGGTGAAAACGGGCCGCTTTGGCAGGGTGATGAATGCCTCGGCGAGATAATGCGGAATCAGCGGCTGCTGAATGAGTTCGTTGATCTCGTCTTGGCCTAGAGTCTGGATGATTTGAGCCAGACGGACAGCGCAGGGCTTTGCTGACCGGAGTTGCGGCAGTTCCAGCGGCGGTTTGGGATCAAACGTGAGCCAGTTTCCGCTCGCAGCCCGTTCGCGGGCCATTTCTGACGAAACGGTTTCGATGTCGGGCAAGAGTCGGCCCTGTTCAACGCGGGCGAGGTAGAAACTCTGCCGCCGCGCATCGCCGAGGATGGAATAACTGGTGGAAACCGCAATGTCCGGGGCTGCGAGTGAGGACCAGCCGATGCACCACACATTCCGTGACAGCGCGATGCCCTGCGCCGCCGCAATGGCGATGCGCACGCCGGTGTAGGAGCCGGGACCGTTACCAATGACGATCCCCGTCAGTTCACCACCTGCTGCGGCCAGTGCATCGCGCAGCGGCGCAAAGACCTGTGCGTTGTGCGAGCGCTCGGATTGAAACGAGGACTGAAACAGCACGTCATCGCCCCGCACGACGGCGATGCTGCCGTGGGCGGTGGAGAGATCAAGGGCAAGAAGAGTCTGGGTCATTTCGCAAGAGGCCCTTCCGTGACATGCCGCGAGCCATCCGGCAAGGCTTGGATGTGAAACCAGCGGGTGTTGGGTGGCATCAAATCGGGAAACATGTCGGCCCATTCGACGATGATGACGCCGGGTTCGGTGAGGAACTCGTCCCAGCCGATGCCAATGACCTCGGCGGCGGACTCCATGCGGTAAAAGTCGAAATGGAAGACCGGCAGCCGACCGTCGAGGTATTCGTGGACGAGGGTGAAGGTGGGGCTGGTCACATTCGCCTTCGATGCCATACCTGCGCCGATGCCGCGCGTGATCTGCGTCTTGCCTGCCCCGAGATTGCCGCACAGCGCGATGACATCGCCCGCGACGAGAGTCGGCGCGAGCTGTTGGCCCCAGGAGTGGGCGTCATCGGCGGTGCGCAGATTGATCATGCATCCGCGCTGAGCGCAAAGTGATCCCAGCCGGTGCTGGCGAAGTCGGGCGGGCGGCCTTGGCCGGGAGGAACGAGCTTGCCGATGATGGTGAGCGGGAGCTTGGGGAAGGCTGCGCGCCACTTCGGCAGCAGAGACTTCACGCTGCGTGGATTCACGGCGAGGAGGAGCTCGTAGTCTTCGCCGTCGCCCCAGGCTTGATCGAAGGTGCAGCCGGGATTGCAGGGCAGGGAGGCGACGTTGACTTGGTAATGCGTGCCGCTGGCGAGGGCGAGGCGCGGGAGGTCTTTGGCGAGGCCGTCGCTGATGTCCATGATGGCGTGCGGATGGGCGTTTTCGGACAGCCAGCGGCCTTCGTCGAGGCGTGGCTCGAATTTGAGGTGCTTGCCGGTGATCGAACCGCCGAGACGGCCGGTGACGAGCAGAATGTCGCCCGCTTTGCCCTCGCTGCGGGACAGCCAGCGCCTGGAAGGCACGGTGCCGCTCATGGAAATGGACAGCATGAGCACAAGGCCGCGCGAGGTCTCACCGCCGACGATGTTGATGCCGTAGTGCTTCGAAATGGCGCGCATGCCACGATAAATGTCGGTCAAAAAGGCGACCTCCATGCTCGGTGGTGCCACCAGCGTGATCATGGCGTGGCGCGGCGTCCCGCCCATGGCGGCGAAGTCGCTGACGACGCGGGCGATGGCTTTCCGTCCGATGAGTTTCGGCGGCGTTTCAAGCGTGAAATGCACGTCCTGCACCAAGGCGTCGGTTTTGAGCAGGGTGTGTTCGGTTTTCGTGCCGCGCACGACGGCGCAATCGTCACCCGCTCCGGCGATGACATCGCGGTCGAGCTTCACGCCGCGCATGAGTTTGCGGATGAGGTTGTCTTCTCCGATGTCGGCGAGGGTGGGCATGAGGATCAGCAGACAACCACGGAATACACTGAATACACGGAAATATGATGGGTGTGACGAGCCATCAGGATTGATTTTCCTACCGTATATTCGGTGTATTCCGTGGTTGAAAAAAGAATGGCGTCATTTTTTCACTACCACGTTCTGTCCGTCAAAATGCAGCAGCCGGTTTTTCAAGCCGCGCAGGGTTTGACGGGAGATGAAGACCTCCACGTCGCCGATGGTGTGGCGTTGCTCGCTGGGAGCCTGCCAGCCGTTGATCCAGGTGAACTGCCACCACTCCTGGCCGCTGAGATCGCCCTGGGAGCAGCGTACATAGTCGAGGTGCAAAATCTCACCGGGGTGGCCGATGTTCTCAATGTTGTGCTTGGACTCCAAATACCCCGCGAAGGCCTGCGAATAGATCAGGCCGGTGCGGAGGCGATGGAGAACCATGGGCATGAGCTGGAAAGCGGCAAAGCGCGGGACGGGCTGGCCGTTCCGCGCTTTGCGAGAAGACGAGCAGCGAGGAATCAGCCGAGCGCGGCGGGGTAATTCGCG
>JBDNIB010000454.1:0-3538 GCA_041688535.1 Prosthecobacter sp. | reverse complement strand
GCACATTGGCCGAGGTGTCGGCGAGAAAGGTGGCACTGAGTGATTTTTCCTCTTCGGTGGCGGCGCGTCCATAGAGTTCGCGCGTGGCGAGTTCGAGGCGCGCGGCATTGTCCGGCGCGGCTTTCGCGAGCCGCGTTGCCATGGCCTTCGCCTGCGCGTGAACGAAGGGGTCATTGAGGAAATAGAGCGCCTGCGTCGGCACGGTGGACTGGCCGCGCATCGGCGTGCTCGAGTTCGGGTCGGCTCCGTCGAAGAGCGCGAGAAAAGGATGCCGCTGCTGCCGCTGCACCATTTGATAAACGCTGCGGCGGTTGTTGTCATAGACGGCCTTGAACGGGCCGTGCTGCGAGAAGGCCCATGTGGTCTCGGCGGGAAACGGATGCGGTCCGACAGGTGTGCGGTCGAGAGTGCCGCTCACGGCGAGCAGCGTGTCGCGCATCTCCTCGGCGGTGAGACGGCGGCGTGGAAAGTCACGCCGCTGATACGCGGCGCTCTGCACGATGAGCCGGTGCATGGCTTTCACCGACCAGCCGCTTTGAATGAACTGCGACGCGAGGAAATCGAGCAGCGCCTTGTTGCTCGGCGGCGCACCGCGACTGCCGAAATCATTCGGCGTGGCGACGATGCCGGTGCCGAAATGTCCGGCCCAAATGCGATTCGCCATCACGCGCGCGGTGAGGTCGCGCGCGGTGAGGTCGCGCGCGGTGCCGCGAGTGAAGCACTCGGCCAATTCCAGGCGTCCACTGCCAGCGTGCGCGGGAACGGGTTCGCCGCCGAAAACGGTCAGCATGCCACGCGGCACTTCATCGCCGAGCTCTTTTGGTTCACCGTTCGTCTGAATGCGCGCATTCACCGGCGTCGCGTCGATGACCGCGAATGCCTGCTCAATCAACGGCTTGCGCGCATCGCCTGCGGCCTGCGGCCTGCGCTTGCTTCGTGGCGGCGAGTTGCTGCACGAGCGGTTTTTGCGCCGCCAACGCCGAGCCGATGCCCGGACGATGCTCGAGTTTCCACGCGATGCCGTCGCCGCTGGGGTCAATCTTTGCGACCTTGCCGCGCACCGTCACCGACACATCGGCGGGACATTCCCACGCGAGGCCCACGCCGCCCGCTGGTCCCGGATGCAGCGCGATGCTGCGCGGCGGCATCGTGATGGTGAGGAACTTCAGCACCTCGGTCTTCGTGTTCACGAAAAGCGCGGGGCATGCCTCCCTGCCGCGCCACTCCATGAGGCCCGGGGCATTCTCCGCGTTCGGGATGAACTCCGTCATCAGTCGGGCCGACGGCACCATGTCGAAGAGATGCCACACGGCGGCATTGCCATAAGCATCCGCGTGCGGCATGCCGCCGCCATTCGCACCGGGGTCGGCGAGGAAATCGTTCGTTACATTCCACACGCGAGCCGCGCCGCCGGACTCGGTGATGACCCACTCGACGTTTGTCGAATCCGCGCCGTGGCTGGCTCTCGGCAGTATGGAAAGCTGGAGCATCTCACCCTTTTTCATCGTCAGGACTTGAGGCAGCTCCGCCGTGCCGACGATAAAATCCTGCGCGCCTGTCGGAGCGATTTCACCTGCGGAGAGTGCTGACGGAACGGACGTCTTGAACACTGTCGCCTGCTCCGCGAGTGCTGCGTCGGCTGCCTTCGTCTGCACATCGAGCGCCGCCATTTCCACCTCCCACGCAGCGGTCGCACGTTTCGTTTCCGCCGAGGGAATCGGCACCAGATCGCGCGGCATCTGTTCCTTCTCACAACCAGTGTAGGTGAAGCGGCTGCTTTGCAGAATTCCGTAGAGCGCGTAGTAGTCGCGCGTCGTTACGGGGTCGTATTTGTGGTCATGGCAGCGCGCGCACCCAAGCGTCAGGCCGAGGAATGCTTTGCCTGTCGTATCAATCGCGTCCTCGAATGTGAGGTGAACGTCCTTTTCAATCTGAAATCCAAACCGCCGAGCAAGGGCAAAAAATCCCGTGGCCACGATTTTGTCATTCGCCTGCTCCGGCGGCCCCTTCGCCGCGAGCAAATCACCCGCGAGCTGTTCGCGCACAAACTCATCGTAAGGCAGGTCGCGATTGAAGGCATCGATGACCCAGTTCCGATACCGCCACGCATTCGGCAGCGGCATGTCCGCCGTCTCGCCCGCCGTGTCTGCATAACGCACGACGTCGAGCCAGTTGCGCCCCCACTTCTCACCGTAAGCCGCGCTCGCGAGCAATCGCTCCACGACCTTCGCATAAGCACCGAGCGACGTGTCCGAGACGAACGCATCCACCTCCGCCGGAGTCGGCGGCAGCCCCGTGAGGTCATACGTGATGCGACGCAGCATCACCCGACGGTCCGCCATCGGCAAAGGCGTCGCTGTTGCCGCCCCGGGTCCGGTCACCAATGCCTCCAGCGCAGCGCCGGGGTTCGGCGTTGGCGTCAAAGTGAGCGGCTGAAATGCCCACCACGTCTTCGCATCCTCTGCCTTCATGCCCGCGATTTTCGCCACCTCCACGCGCGGGTCCGGCGCACCCATCCGCACCCACTGCACCAGCGCCGCGATGTCCGCCTCCGGCAACTTCCCGCCCTTCTTCTCCGGCGGCATCGCGAGGTCCGTGTCGTGGTAGCGCACCGCCTTGATGAGCAGCGATCCCTCCGGCTTCCCCGGCACAATCACCACTCCCGAATCGCCGCCCTTTTCCCAGCCAGCTTTCGTATCCAGAGCCAACCCTCCCTTCGTCTTCTCTCCACTGTGGCACTCGTGGCAATGCTCCAGCAAGAGCGGACGCACTTTGGATTCAAAGAACGCGGTGCCATCGTCAGCAGTCAGCGATGCGGCGCTCGCCCAAACCAGGAAGAAAAAGGCACCTGATCTCATGGCTGCACCTCCCCTGTCGGCAGCCATTCACGCCAGCCCTGAATATGCTTGTGAATCACTCGCCCGCATTCGGTAGGTGATTGCGAGCGGAAGCATTGGATGATCGCGGCATGATTTTCGAGAGTTTCATTCAGCGTCTGCTCGGTCTGAATTTGGTGACTGCGATGCAAACGCCCCAGCCAAAGCTCCAACTCGCAACGCAGGATGCGCCAGAGCTTCAGCAGTCGGGTGTTGCCAGACGCCGCGAGAATCAACTCATGAAAATCCAGATCCAATCGAGTGACTTGATGGATAGATTTTGCCCGGCTCATTGCTGCCAGATTTTTCTCCAGCTTAGAGCTATCCGTTTTTAAACTCGGAGCCGCCAGCCGGGCAGCCACCGGTTCCAACGCGAGACGCACCGCATACAGTTCCGCGAAATCCTGCGGTGTCAGTTCCTTCACAAAGGCCCGTCCGGTAGCGCTAAACTCCAGCAAGCCCTCCCGCTCCAGCGTGAACAATGCCTCCCGCACCGGCACCCGACTCACTCCAAACCGCTCGGCCATCGCCGTCTCCGCAAGCAGCGCCCCCGGATCGAAATCGCCGTCGAGTATTTCCGAGCGCAGGCGGCTGGTGGTGCAGTCTGATCGAGATGCCGAAGCGGAAGTCATTTTCATTCTGTATACTGTTTGCTCATGAGG
>JBDNIB010000453.1:0-5319 GCA_041688535.1 Prosthecobacter sp. | reverse complement strand
CCAGCAGAGCGCGGAGCTGGAAAGACTGACCGCGAACGAGAGCCGCGTGCTGCGCGAGTGCGGGCTGTGGATTCCCCGTTATGGCGAGCAAGCAGGAACAAGCATGACCTTCAGCGTGCCGCGGGTGTTCGGGGACTGGACGCTGTGGCAGTACTGCGGCGACATCAGCGGTAGGCCGAAACACGCGCTCGCGGCACCGGAATTCACGGGGCAGGTGGGCGCGGCCTTCACGCGCAGCGGCGGCCGGTCGGCACTACGACATTTCTGCGACCGCAATCTCTTCAACGGCTCGCACGCGGCGTTTGAGCGGTTTTACCGCGAGCATGCGTCGCCGGTGAGCGCGTGGCGGTGACGAATGAGGCTGCCCACGAGGTGATGTTTGGTTGGCAGGGGGAACACGGATTTTTACACCGCAGAGCTTGGGCGGTCGCAGAACATGCTTTTTTGGACGTGGCAGCCTTTTCAAGGCTACAGTGGCGCTGAATGGCCGCCACACGTCCCTGCTGCGCCGTGCCGCTGCGTTTTCTCCTGCCCGCGAGGACGGACGAAACTCCGGCTTGGCGCGACGCGTTCTTTGTGAAAGCATGCGCCACCACGTTATGAAATTAATTTCTGTCTGTTTGTTCACCTCTGCCGTCCTGTCTTTGCAGGCGGCAGAAAATCTGTCGAAACCCATTGAAACGCTGCGTGCGGTGCAAAAAGAAGGGCAAGGCAACGAAACAGCAGCCCAGGCGTGGCAGGAAATCGTGAAGGCAGACGCAGCCAACCTACCTGAGGTGCTCCAGGGCATGAACGGCGCAAATCCGCTGGCCGAAAATTGGCTACGCACGGCGGTCGGGGTGATTGCGGACGCGGCGTTGAAGACGAACAAGCTGCCGGTGGCGGCACTGGTTGAGTTTTTGCAGCACACGCAGAATAGCCCCGGCGCGCGAGTGGTGGCGTTTGATCTGATTCATCGTGCCGATGCGAAGCTGGCAGAGGATTTGACGCCGACACTGCTGGAAGATCCCAGTTCCGACTTGCGGCGGCATCCGGTGGCAAAATTGATCGAGGCAGGCGATACGGCGCTGGAGAAAAAGGACAATGCTGCGGCCATCGTCGCTTATGGCAAAGGGCTGGGAGCAGCGCGTGATGAGGATCAGATCAAGGCTTTGGCGAAGAAGCTGCGTGATCTGGACCAAAAGGTGGATCTGCCCAAGCATTTCGGCTTCCTGATGAGCTGGAAGTTGATCGCAGCGTTCAGCAACGCGGATCGCGGTGGTTTTGACACAGTGTATCCACCGGAACAGGAGCTGAAGTTTGATGCCAGCTACGAGGGAAAAACCAAGGAGGCGAAGTGGGTGGATTTCACCAGCACGGACGAGTACGGCAAGATCGACTTCAACAAACCCTTCGGGATGGAGAAGAGCGCGGTGGGTTATGCCGCCACCGATTTTTTCAGCACGGAAGACCGCCCGGCGGAGATCCGTATCGGCTGCAAGAACGGCTGGAAAGTGTGGCTGAACGGCGAGCTGCTCTTCGCCCGCGATGAATACCATCGCGGGGCAAAACTGGATCAGTACAAGCTGCCGTGTCAGCTCAAGCAGGGGAAAAACACGATCCTCGTGAAGTGCTGCCAGAACGAGCAGACGGAGCAGTGGACGGTGGAGTGGGAATTTCAGCTCCGCGTGTGCGATGCGACTGGCACAGCGATTCTGGCGGCGAAGTAACTTTTTAATTCGATGATGATCATGAAGACGATTTCAATGTGTGTTTTGATGTGCCTAGCAGCAGGCGTGACGCGAGCCGATTGGCTGCAGTTTCGCGGACCTAATGCGACGGCAGTTTCGACCGAGGCACAAGCACTTGCCGATGAACTGAAAATCGCGTGGGCGGCGGATTTGCCGGGGCGCGGACTGTCGGCGCCGATTGTGGTGGGAGACAAAGTATTCGTGACCTGCTCCAGCGGGCCGGGACAGGAGACGCTGCATGTGTTTTGCTTCAATGCGGCGGATGGCTCGAAGCGCTGGGAGCGGGCGATGCGGTCAACGGGACGCACGATGACGCACAACAAAACCTGCGTGGCGGCAAACACGCCATGCAGCGATGGCGATCGCGTGTTTGCGCTGTTCTCATCGAACGATCTCTTTGCCTTTGATCTAGATGGCAATCTGCTGTGGCTGCGCGGCCTGACGTTTGATTATGCGAATGCGAGCAACAGTCTGGGCATGGCGCAATCGCCAGTGGTGGTGAACGGCACGCTGGTGGTGCAGAGTGAGAATGACAGTGAGTCGTTCGCGGCGGGCTTGGATGTGGCCACCGGTCGCAACCGATGGAAGCTGGAGCGTCCGAAGGCGGCGAACTGGTCGAGCGCGACGATTTGGAACGGCCTGGTGGCGCTGCAATCGAGCAAGGGTCTGTTGGCGGTGGAGCCCACGACGGGTAAGACGGTGTGGGATTACAGCGATGGAGCCAGCACGACCCCGTCGAGTGTGGTGGCGGGTGAGCTGCTGTATGCGGTGTCCCACGGCATCACGGCACTGGCCCCGGAGAAAGGCTCCGTCACCCAGCTCTGGCGCAACGAGAAGCTGAATCCCGGCACGGCGAGTCCGCTGGTCCTAGGCGATCACATCTATGTGGTGAATGGCGCAGGCGTGCTGATCAAAGCGAGCCTGAAAAACGGCGACGAGCTGTGGAAGCTGCGCATGAAGGGGCCGTTTAGCGGATCGCCAGTGGCGGCAGGAAAGCGCATCTACATCGTGAACGAGCGTGGCATCTTCCAGACGATTGATCCAGACGCCCCCGAGGGCAAAGTGACGCAGGAAATCGAGCTGAAGGAGACAGTGCTGACGACGCCTGCGATTGCCAATGGCGCGATCTATGTGCGCAGCGACTCCAAGCTCTGGAAGCTACAATGATGCCACCGCGCTGATCAGGAGCGTCCTGCTCAGCCTTCCCGGATCTTGCCGGCCAAGGTGTCGAGCGTGCGCTTGAAGTCGGTGGAGCCGTTGAGGTTGTTCGTGACGACCTTGCAGGCGTGAATGACGGTGCCGTGGTCACGACCACCGAATTCATCGCCGATCTGCACCAGCGGGAGCTTGGTCAGCGTACGGGTGAGGTACATGGCGACCTGACGGGCCTCGGCGATGTTTTTGGGACGACGCGGGCCGGTGAGATCACTGACGCGCAGATCATAATGCGTGGCGATGATGCGCTGAATGCGGTCCACGGTGACGGTTTTCGAGTGGTCCGCGTCAATCACGTCATGCAGCAGCGCAGCAAGCGCAGTCTCCGTGGTGACAGCGCCTTCGAGCGAGTCGTAGGCGGCCACGCGCATGAGGGCACCTTCCAGCTTGCGCACGTTGGCACGAATGTGCTGCGCCATGTAGTTGAGAATCCACGGCTCTAGCGAGACATTGAAGTCGGTCTGCTTGCGGCGCAGGATGGCGATGCGCGTCTCAAAGTCCGGCACCTGAATCTGCGTGGCAAGACCCCACTCAAAGCGTGAGACGAGGCGGCTTTCGAGATTTTTGATCTCACTTGGCGGACGATCACTGGCCAGGACGATCTGCTTGGCGTTGTTGAACAGCTCGTTGAAGGTGTGGAAGAACTCCTCCTGCGTGCTGTCCTTGCCCTCGAAGAAATGCACGTCGTCGATGAGCAGGACATCGACCTTGCGGTATTTCTGGCGGAACTGGCTGAAGGTCTGCTTCTTGATGGCGTCCACAAACTCGTTGGTGAACTGCTCGGAGGTGACGTAGCGCACGTTGGAGCGCGGCTTACGCGCGAGCACCTCCTGACCGATGGCCTGGAGGAGATGCGTTTTGCCGAGGCCGGTGGCGCCGTAACAGAACAGCGGGTTGTAGATGCGTCCTGGTTTTTCCGCGACGGCACGGGCGACGGCGACCGCGTAGCTGTAGTTGGTGCCGATAACGAAGCTGTCGAAATTAAATTTGGCGTTCAAGCCAGCTTCACTGAAGAAGCGGACCGGAGCCGCATCAGCAGAGGCGACCCGGGCGGCTTTGTACTCTGGCTGCTGCACATAGGCGGCTTTCACCGGCAGAGGTTCGGACGCGACGTGAAATTCGATGACCGCAGGCTGGTCTGTGACCTCGGCCACGGCGTCTGTCACAGCGGCGGTGTGATTGCTTTCGATCCACAACTGATGAATCGGATTCGGCACGGTGATGATGAACCGACCATCATCCGCGAGGCGTGCTGAGGTGCCGCTGAAGCAACGCTGAAAATTGTCGTCGCCGAGACGCTTCACTAACACCCCGCAGACACGGTCCCAAACAGTGGGGACGACGGTTAGAAGATCTGCCTGAGCATGATTGGCCGAGCCATTGAGATGAGATTGATTCGTGCTTTCATCGTTGCGCGCCATGATGTGTTGCTCTGAGAGAGTGAGGTCGAAATGAGTTTGGAAAATCGCGGGATTGAACACGCCTCAATGAATCAGCGAGAGATCATTAAAATGTTTCAAAAAGTGTCGGCCTTTGTATGTCGAATGGCGCACACATCACAAGCTCTTCTTCTGAATATTTTTAAAATTTAATCGTGAAAAGGTGAAATTTTTCTAATAACAGCAACACGCTGCTCAGAGATGTTCGCAATCGTTTGCGAACAAGTTGTGAACTGCCTGCGAATAGCTGTGCCCAACCGCCACATGGCACGCCAATTGCGCGCAAGCGTGGTTGAGTCGCGGCTGACGGTATCGTGAGCTGATGCGATTCCGTCTCACACAAACCGCCGCGCGATCTGCGTGTAAAACGCCAACGCGGCCTCCACCTCGGCGCATTCGACGTATTCGATGGCAGCGTGGGCTTGATCGATGCTGCCAGGGCCAAACAGGATCGTCGGGATACCCAAGCGTGCGAACTTGCTGGCATCGCTGCCAAACGGCACGCCACACGCAGTATCCGCGCGACTCATCTCGCGCAGCACTGTGCGTGAGAGCGCCACCAGCGCTGACTTGGCGTCCGTTTGAAACGACCAGTCTTGCAGCATCGGCGGCTCCATGGACGCAATCACATCGGCATGGGCTTCATGCAGGCGGTCCAGCAACGACTGATAATGCGCGAGCACTTGCTCAACCTCTTCACCTGGTAGCAGACGGCGATCGACCTCGATCACCGCCTCATCAGGCACGAAATTCACCTGCACGCCACCGCGAATGACGCCCACATTGCAGGTGCCAGGTCCGAGCAGCGCATGCGGCGTCTGCTGCATGCGCTCGTGGTCCTCTTGCAGCGCCAGCACGATGCGAGACATCGCGGTGATCGCATTGATGCCGAGATGCGGCTTCGCGCTATGTGCGGCTTTACCCTGGGTGCGAAT
>JBDNIB010000452.1:0-4211 GCA_041688535.1 Prosthecobacter sp. | reverse complement strand
TACGAGCCGACCATCGGGGAGATCCTCATCGACGGCCAGCCGATCCGCGACATGTCGCTCACCACGCTGCGCGGCAACCTCGCGCTGGTGCCGCAGGAGGTGCTCCTGTTCGGCGGCAGCATCAAAGAAAACATCGCCTACGGTAAACCGGACGCGACCGAAGAGGAGATCATCAGCGCCGCGAAGAAAGCCAACGCGCATGATTTCATCGTCGGACTGACGGAAGGCTACCAGACGCTCGTGGGCGATCGCGGCGCGCAGCTTTCCGGCGGCCAGCGCCAGCGCATCGCCATCGCGCGGGCCATCCTCGCCGATCCGGCCATCTTGATCCTCGATGAAGCCACTAGCAGCCTCGACGCCGAAAGCGAGCGCCTGGTGCAGGACGCGCTGGACAAGCTGATGGAAAACCGCACCAGCATCATCATCGCCCACCGCCTCAGCACCGTGCGTCGTTGCGATCAAATCCTCGCCATGTCCGGCGGTGCCATCATCGAGCGCGGTACGCATGATGAACTCGTGACAAAGCCGGGCGGGTTGTACAGCTCGTTGGCGAAGCTGCAGTTGGAGTAGCCTGAAAATTGGGAATAGCTCAACTGCGGAAGACCATCGCGGGTTCCAGCCGGCTCACGCGCCAGATGCCTAGCAGCGCGGCGAGGGAGCAGATGCCGAGGACGACGCCGAGCACGGCGAAGGGCACGAACTCGGGCATGTAAAAAGGCGGTTGCTCATTTTTCAGCGCGCCAAACGCAAAGCCGGCCGTGCCGAGCATGCCGATGCCGTAGCCAATGATGCCCACGGTGAAGGCTTGCACGACCAGCATCAGGCAGAGGATGCCGTTGGAGGCACCCATCGCCTTCAGCGCACCGAGATGGCGCATGTTCTCCAACACGAAGGAGTAAAACGTCTGGCAGCTCACTGCCATGCCCACCAGCAGGCCGATGATCACCGTGGTGCCGAAGGAAATCGGGATGCCGGTGTTCTTCACATACCACCAGACGGTCGAGACATTGAAATTGGTGCTCGTGTTGCCGTTCATGTGGTCCAGAAACGCGCCCGTGGACGCCTCCCGGTTCACAAAGGCCTTCAAGCCGGTTTCGCGCTGAATGTCCACCACCGCCTGGTCCAGGCTCACGCCTTCACGCGGGGCGCAGATCACCGCCTGGAGCAGCTTGCGCTGCGCGGGCACGTATTGCAGCGCGCGTCCGTACGTCGTCCACACATAGGGGCCGCCGGTGAAGGAGTTTTTGGCGTCGGCGATGCCCACGACGCGGGCTTCCTGATCGTTGATCTCGAACACATCGCCCACCTTGACCTTGCCGCCGCGTTCTAGGGCCAGTCGTTGCACGCCCAGATCATCAATGATCACCGCATGTGGCAGCCGCAGCTTCATGAGATCGCCTTCCAGCATCTTCGCCGGTGCGCCGGCCAGCGTGTTGGAGTCAATGCCGATGAGCTGGATGATCTTGAAGTTGCCGTTCTCCAACCGCACGCGCTGGATGCCCGAATAGATCGGCGCGGCCCAGGCCACGCTGCTCACGCTGCGCACGCGGGCCACATCGGTGTCCAGCAGCGGGTTCGTCTCGTTCACCTGCTCCACTTTTTGCTCCACCACCCAAATGGGGGCTGGGACATTGCTGAGTGTGGATCTGGTCCAGCTCATCAGCCCGCAGAACACCGCCGTCTGCTGTGCCATCAAGAACGTCGCCACCGCGAGACCGGCGACGAGCATCAAGTACTTCGCGGTGTCGCCAAACAGCATCTTGAGGGCAAGTCGGAGCATGGGGTGGGGGGGTGCCGATGGCGGCAGGCGTTCTATGGCTCACCTGGGCGGGGCATGCTAGTCGGAAGTCAGAGGTGAGAGGTGCGGGCGTGCTGCTGACATCTCACGTCTGACTTCTGACTCCGGCCGCTCGGCAACAGTGTGTTTGACGGGTCAGCGGATGAAAGCTCCTGGCGTGAAGTGCTGTAGGTAAACGGGTGCGCATGCTTGCTTTGAAAACTGTCGTGAGAGTCGTGCTGATGCTGCTGGCGTCGGCGGGGATGGTGCTGGCAAAGAAGGACGAGGGGCCGAAGCCGGTGCCGTGGTCCTTCGCGCCGCTTCAGCGTGCGGAGTTGCCGCAGGTGAAGGACAAGGGCTGGCCGCAGACGAAAATCGACTATTTCATTCTCGCCAAGATGGAGGCGGCGGGGATGAAACCGGCCCCGAGGGCTGAGCAGCGTGTCTTGCGACGCCGATTGGCGTTTGATCTGACGGGATTGCCGCAGGGGACTGCTGAAAGCTCAACTCTGAAAGATGACATCTCCAGCCTGTTGAACTCACCGCATTATGGCGAGCGCTGGGCGCGGTATTGGCTCGATCTGGCGCGTTACACGGACATCACGCCGGACTGGCTGGATTCGACGAAGTACTCGTATCTCTATCGCGATTGGGTGGTGCAGGCATTGAATGAAGACATGCCGTATGATCGCTTCGTGCTGCGGCAGTTGGCGGCGGACTTTTTGCCTGAGTGTGGACCGCAGGATCGTGTGGCGCTTGGATTCATCGGCCTGAGCCCGACGTATTTCAAAGAGCTGCAACTGCCGCCGGAGATCATCAAGACGACGGTGGCGGATGAATGGGAGGAACATGTGGACGCGATTGGCCGCACGTTTCTCGGCCTCACGCTGGCCTGCGCCCGCTGCCATGATCACAAGTCTGATCCGGTCACGGCGGAGGATTATTATGCGCTGGCCGGTGTGTTTGCCTCCGTAAAGCTCTCCGAGGTGCCGATCGTCGGGGATGATCTGTGGAAGCCGGTGGAGAAGGCCCGTGCGGAAGTGGCGTCGATTGAGAAGCAGATCGCCGACTTGAAGAAAAAGAAGCCGCAGGATCAGGCGGAGCAGACGAAGGCGTTGGAAGCGAAGATCGCTGCGATCAAGGCCGGAACGCCGCACTACAATATGCTGATGGCAAATGCCGTCGAGGAAGCGGCGCTGTTTGTCGTGAACAAGGAAAAGGAGCACGGCACGAAGCTCGACTACAAGATGGGCATGGCGCGCGATTTGGAGTTGATGAAGCGCGGCAACCCCAATGACATGGGCGAAGTGGTGCCACGGCGGTTTTTGTCGATGTTTCCCTCCAAGACCGGGCTGCCACGCAAATTCACGACGGGCAGTGGTCGCTTGGAGTTAGCGCAGGCCATTGTCGAAGACGCGGCACCGCTCACCGCTCGCGTGATGGTGAATCGCGTGTGGAAGCACCACTTCGGACGCGGTTTGGTCGATACGCCGAGCGAGTTCGGCAATCTCGGCGAAGCACCGACGCATCCCGAGCTGCTCGACGATCTCGCGGGACGCTTCATGGAGCACGGTTGGTCGCTGAAGTGGCTGCATCGCGAGATATTGAACTCGGCGACGTGGCAGCAAAGCAGTGTGGTCGCGGCATCCGAGCAGCGTGATCCTGAGAACAAGCTCTATGGCCGCATGCTGCGTCGCCGGCTGGACTGGGAATCCTGGCGGGATGCCTTGCTGACGGCCACGGGTCGGCTTGATTTGAGAATGGGCGGGGCCGCGTCGGCGATCAGCGATGCTAAAAACCTACGCCGCTCGCTTTACGGCGCGTCAGATCGTCAGGACATGGACCCCATGCTGCGCATCCACGACGTGCCCGATCCCGGCGCGCACAATCCATGGCGCACGGAGACGATCACGCCGCTGCAGGGTCTTTTTGCCCTCAATTCCCCCTTCATGCAGCAACAGGCGGATGTGCTGGGCCTTTGGGCGATGAATCACCCCCTGGACGAGGTGTATGCGCGGCTATTCGGGCGCTCCCCGAGTTCCCATGAGGCTGAAGTGGCGAAGGCCTTCGTCGCTGGACGCGAAAAAGACGCCGCCGCGTGGTCGCAGTATGCGCAGGCCTTGCTGGCAGGGAATGAGATGCTGTTCGTGGATTGAAGTCGATCAAGCTGCGGCTTGAACTTCGGATGTGCTTTACAGCAGCGCATCTCTCACCATTCATGCCCGCCCACTTTCCGACCTACCGAAATGACCATCAAACTCGATCCCAAATTCCTCGCCCTGCTTGCCGATGCCGCTCAGAAACTCCAAGCGCTCGAGCTTGAGTCGCGTGTGCTGGCCGAAGCCGCGCCAGCCCTGAGCACCGGCGGCACGGAACTGAGCCAGCGGTTGCTCGAGCACGTGGCGCAGCTCACTGCCGCCCTTGAGGCCAAGGC
>JBDNIB010000451.1:0-2254 GCA_041688535.1 Prosthecobacter sp. | reverse complement strand
GGCGAGCATGTCGGCGCGTGAGAGCGAGAGTTTCATGCGCTTCGAGAGATCGAGGAGCTGGTCAGCGGTGAGATCGCGGAGGGGGATGTGGCGGAAGACGGCTTGGGACATGGGGAACCTCTGCTTATGCCAAGCGGCGGCGGGCGGTCAACGTCGGAGGGGGAGGAAAATGATATGGTTCCCCCCCCAATGACTGCGCGGCGGTGATCCTGCTCCAACGCTTTATGCTTTGGGCAATGCCTTCTCAGCAATGGCCATGCGCAGGCGGTTAAGGAACGCCTGAAGTTCAGCCGTTTCGAGCCGGCGGATCATCCAGGCCGGCAGTTCAGTGACACGCAGTCCGTCCAAGAGCATGGCCACGACCGCAGGCTCCCAGCCGCCGTCCTTGGCCTGGGCATCTGGCAGGGCGGCGAGCAGGTCGTGGCCTGCTTGCTCCAGAAAGTAGAGGTCCACCACATCCTTCAATTCGCTGCGACTGAGTAGGGTGGTGAGCTTGTTGGCGATGATCTCCCGCAGCGTGTCCACGCGAATGCCATCAAAGTCGGCTTTCTGCACATCAAGCTGCGGCGCACGATCCACGACGACATCCACCACTTCGCGTTCATCGCCACGCGTGAGCCGAAAACGGTGGAAGTCCGGGGCGGTGCGCAGGGCCTGGCAGTCTGCTGTGATTTCAGCAGCGACGCGGTGGACGAGATTCTGTACTTCGATCCCTTCGACTTCCTCGCTGGTAAAAAGATCCAGATCGTAGGAGCGGCGGTGATCGAGGTAAAACAGCCCGAGAGCACTACCACCGGTGAGGAAAAAGCGCTGCTCCTGCGCAAACCAAGCGCGGAGAAAATCACGCTTCAGCGGCGTGCAGGCGTTAGATTCTTCCCAGCTCATGAGCGGCGCGGAGGAGGTGCTCCCAGACGGGATGACGACGGCCTAGCATCGGGCTCAGCTGGGGGAAGCTCTCCGCGACCTGCCGGAGCGTGAGAAATTGCCAGACCTGTTCCACCCGTGCCTCGCGCATGAGCCATGCGGCAGTTTGCAGCCAGTCAGCGCCGGTGCAGGTGGCGAGACGTGCCCGTAGGCTGGCAGCCGTCTCAGGACGGTCCCACGCAAAGTCGAGGTTGTCAGCGGGAATGGTGGCTGGGGGCGGCATCGCGAGAGAGTAACGGTCAGTCATCGGACCGTCAAGCCGGTGGACGACGGATAGGAGGAGGTGTGAAACGGTTGCTGTTATTCTTGCGCCCGCTTTTATCATGGCACCATGGCAACCATCGCAGTTCTCGGTACGCTCGACACCAAAGGTCACGAACACGCTTATGTAGCGGAAATCATCCGCGCACGCGGGCATCAGACGCTGCTCATCGACACCGGCAGCGGTGACGCGTCGCAGGTGAAACCGGATGTGACGCGCGAACAGGTCGCGGCGGCGGGGAATGTCGATCTCGCGGGCATCATGGCGCGCAAGGACCGTGGTGAGGCGGTGACGGCCATGGCGGGCGCGGCGGGGAGGTTTCTCTCGGCGCTGGTGGAAAGCGGCAAGGTGCAGGGCGTCATCTCGCTCGGTGGCGGCGGTGGCACGGCGATCGGCACAGCGGCGATGCGGGCGCTGCCGGTCGGTTTCCCGAAGGTGATGGTCTCCACGCTCGCGGCTGGCAATGTGGCACCGTATGTCGGCACAAAGGACATCGTGATGTTTCCGAGCATCGTCGATGTCAGCGGCATCAATCGTATCTCCCGCGTGCTGCTGGCCCGTGCGGCGGGAGCGATCTGCGGCCTGGTGGAAACGACGGTGCCTGAAGGTGCCGACAAGCCGCTGATCGCCGCCTCAATGTTCGGCAACACGACGGAGTGCGTAAACATGGCAAAGAAGATCCTCGAAGACGCCGGTTACGAAGTGCTCGTCTTCCACGCCACCGGCACTGGCGGCAGGATCATGGAGTCGCTGATTGAAAGCGGCATGTTCGCTGGCGTCCTCGATGTCACGACGACGGAATGGGCCGATGAACTCGTCGGCGGCGTCCTCGGTGCTGGACCCACGCGACTTGATGCCGCTGCCAAGGCAGGCATTCCCGCGATCATCACACCGGGCTGTTTGGACATGGTGAACTTCGGCGAAAAGGCGACGATTCCCACCAAGTTCGACGGCCGCACGTTCTACATCCACAATCCGCAGGTGACGCTCATGCGCACCAATGCCGCCGAATGCGCCGAGCTTGGTCGTATCCTCGCGGAGAAGGCGAATGCGTATCGTGGTCCCGTG
>JBDNIB010000450.1:0-6125 GCA_041688535.1 Prosthecobacter sp. | reverse complement strand
CAGTTTCCGGCGCGGAATTTTCTGCGCGATGAGGCGTTCGATGGAGGCCACGTTCATGAGCTCGTCGGCGGCGAAGAGGGTGAAGGCATCCCCTTCTTTCTGCGCACGGCCGGTACGACCGATGCGGTGGACGTAGTCTTCAGAGTGTTCCGGCACGATGTAATTGATGACGTGCGTCGCGCCGCTGACATCCAGGCCGCGGGCGGCGAGGTCGGTGGCGACGATGATTTCGAATTCGCCACTGCGGAAGCCCTGGAGGGCGCGTTCGCGATCCTTCTGGCCGATGTCGCTGTGCATGACGGCGGCTTTGTATTCGCCGAGGGCGTTGATGGCACCATAGACACTGTCCGCCTGTACCTTCGTGCGGGTGAAGATCATGACGCTTTCAAAATGGGTCTGCTTGAGGATGGCGAGCAGGAGTTCCTCGCGCTGATCACTCGCGACGGGATACATGTAGTGGCTGACCGTCTCGGCAGCGGAAAAGCGGATGCCGACTTCGACGCTTTCGGGATCTTTGAGGGCGAAATCGGCGAGGCTCTTGATCTGCGGCGGCATGGTGGCCGAGAAGAACAAGGTCTGGCGGGTGGCGGGCGTTTTTTCAACAATACGCCGCACGTCGGGAAGGAAGCCCATGTCGAGCATGCGATCCACTTCGTCGAGAATGAGGACTTCGATGCCGCGCAGGTCGGCGATGCCTTCCTGCATGAAGTCAAGGAGACGGCCAGGGGTAGCAACAACGACGTCAACGCCCTCCTGGAGGCCTTTGCGCTGCTTTTCGTAGCCGACGCCGCCGTGGACGAGAAGCACGCGGAGGCCGGTGTGCTTACCGTATTTTTCAAACTGCTCGACGACCTGGGCAGCGAGTTCACGCACGGGTTCGAGGACGAGAACGCGGAGTTTTCCCGGAGCGCCCATGCGGGTGAGCGTGGGCAGAGCAAAGGCGGCGGTCTTGCCGGTGCCGGTCTGGGAGGCACCAACGACATCTTTCCCGGTCAGGATGATGGGAATGGATTTTTCCTGAATCGTGGTCGGGGTGGCATAGCCGGACTCGCGAACGGCGGCGAGAACGGCAGGGGAGAGGCCAAGAACCTCAAACGCTTCTGGGAACGGACCTTCCGGCACTGGCGGTGCGGGCGGTGGTGGGACGGGCGCATGATTTTCACGCACCGGCTTGTCCTCACGCGGCGCACGGTCACGCGGGCCACCACTCCGGTCATTGCGATCGCGCGGACCACGGCGTTCATCGCGTCCGCGCGGCGGGCCGCGACGTTCGTCATGCTCACGCGGGGGGCGGGCGTCGCGCTGCCGGGGGGCATGCTCGCGGGGCTTGTCGTCATGCGGACGTTTGTGTGCGTGGATCGTCGCAGGATGATGCGCATGATCTTTGGGCTCAGCCTTCTTTTTCCCTTGGCCGATGACGCTTTTCAGGCCGGCTTTGATGCGGCTGAGCAGGGAGGGTTTTTTGGGGGCGGATTCGGGGCGGCGGGGGGTGGTCACAAGCGTGTCAGGAGGGATGAACGGCGCTTATCGGCCAGTTTGAGGGACAATGCAAACCCGCAGAAGGCAGCGGCCATGCCTCAGAGCTTCATGGCGTAATGCACTTGGCGGGCCACTTCCTCAAAACCGCAGCTCGGGTACAAGTGCTGGCCGATGGCGTTCGAGGCCATGGTTTCGATCTGCGCCAGCTTAAGCCCCTGGGCACGCATGTGGTCAAGCGCATGCTGGATCAAGCGGCGGCCGAGGCCGAGACCGCGGACGCTTTCCACCACGGCCATGTTCGGGATGCGACCGCGCTCGTTCACCCGGTCGATGCGCATGGTGATGTAACCAAGGATCTCGCCATTCCGCTCCGCCACCAAGCAGGCTTCGGGACACTGCGTCACATCATCGTCGATATGATCCGCCTTACGCGCCTTCCAGTCACGGCCGTTCCAGATGCCGAATTTGTGCTCCAGCATCTGCTCCAGAGCCACGCTGCCAAAGGATTCCAGCGTGATCCGCCGCAGTTCAGGCAGGTCCTGGGGGTGATAGACACGGATGCACAGGGATGGGTCTTCCATGGGGGGACAGGTAGCATTTGAGAGTGGAAAAGATGTCGGTCTGGCCGGTCGGGCAAGGCAACAATCGAACAAATGGCATGAGTCTTGCGAAAAAGTGGTCCTGATGTAGCGTTAATGACCGAAATAATTCGTCATTGCGAATATCTTAGTTTGTATCACTCTTCTGGCACATGCCGTCTTTTCAGCACACTTATCAGAACTCACGCTTCATGGCCCGACTGGGCTGGGCTGGCGTGTGGGTGATGACGGCGGCCCTCCTGAGCCAATGCACTGCCACCAAGCCCAAGGGCGATCTGGTGGTCAGTGTGAAGGATCAGAAGCTGGGCATTTATAATGAGGGCAAGCTGACGAAGCAGTACGTCATCTCGACCTCGAAGTTCGGCCTTGGCGACCAGGCGGGCAGCTACCGCACCCCTTTGGGCAAGCATGAGATCATCGCCAAAATCGGCAAGGGTCTGCCTGCGGGCGCAGTGCTCAAAAGCCGCCGTTGGAACGGCGAGGTGCTCAAGCCCAATGCGCCAGGACGCGATCCCATCGTGTCGCGCATCCTCTGGCTAAAAGGCACCGAGGGCAGTAATAAGAACGCCTTTAATCGCTACATCTACATTCACGGCACCACGGAGGAAAACAGACTGGGGACACCCGCCAGCTACGGCTGCGTGCGCATGGGCATGAAGGACGTCGTCGATCTTTTCGACACGGTGGGCATCGGTGCCAAGGTGGTCATCACCAAGGAACATCTGCCGCGTGGGGTGGTCGAAAAACCGGTCAAAGCAGCCGTTGAGGCCGACGGTTCGCCCGCCCTAGACGCCCCAGCCACCAGCGCCCAGCCCATCGAAATCGCGAAGCTGGTGCCCACCAAAGGCGAAGTGAAGCGAGCACAAGAGAACGAGGCGAAAGAAAAAGCCAAAGCCGCCCCCGAAAAGCCTGCTCCCGCCAAGCAAGACTCCAAGTCGAAAGCCAAGGCCGAGGTGGGAACCAAGATCGCCGACAAAGTGCCGACCAAGACGAAGGCTAAAGCTTGATCTCCTGGGGCTGACTTCAGCCCTACAGCACCTCGAACGACGGCAGTGTTTTCAACAACGATGGATTCGTCTCCGCTGTCATCCGCCGCATGACCTGCAAGGCATGTGGATCAAAATTGACGCGCTGCTTGTGAATGCCGCTGTCAAAAACCGCGCTCTCGAACCAGCGCGGTGAATCCTGAAACGCGGCCTGCGAGGGGAAATAAACCGCCGTACGGCCGACGGTGGCATCAACCAACGCGGAAGCTGTCTTGCCGGTGAGATGACTGACACCGACGCAGCAGCCCAGCTCCACGGCACGCGCCGAGGCGCAGCGGTCCACGCGCTCGACACCCAGAATGTTCAGCGTGGCGCTCGGCACGAGAATCACATCCACGCCAGCGCCGCGCAACCTGGCGCTGAGCTCGGAAATTTCGATGTCCAGACAGATCACCACCGCAAAGCGCAGCCCGGCAAATTCCCACAGACGCAGTTCACCACCTGCGGTGAAGGCGGACTCCCACGGGGCCAGGTGCAGCTTGTCCTGATGCAGCCATTGATCGCCGATGAGGATCGGCGCCCGGTTGTACAGCACCTCCCGCTCCGCATCCCAAAACGGCACCGTGCCCAGCACAGCGGCCTTGCCCGGGCGGTTTAGCAGCGATTTCAGCGTCAAAAATAGCTCCTGCCAGAATACCTCGGCCACTCGTTGCAGCGACTTCGGCTCAACCAAGGGTTCCAGCCCCATCCAGGTGAACTCCGGCAGCAGCACCAAGTCCGCTCCTTCATCCCACGAGGTCTCCACGCACTCCACCACCGCCGCAGCATACGCGAAGGGCGACTTCGCGGCGATGCCGGGATCAAAGGTACAGAGATCGAGCGAGAGAGACATGACACTCAATCCAGCCTGTTCTCGATTTTCAAGTTCGGCACCTTCTCAAAATCCACGCGGTTGCGTGTCAGCAGCATGGCATCATGAGCCAGGCAGATGGCAGCAATTTTGAGGTCCATCGTGCCGACTCGGAGGCGCTGTTGTTTCAACTCGGTGAAATGCCACGCGGCCCCATCATCGAAGGGCAGCACGGTGATCCTGCTAAAAGCCTCCAAGTTGTGTTGGAATTCGGCATAGCCATGCACTTGCTCCAGTCCAGGCGGCCTGCCGTTGATCCAGGCAAACCAACCTTGGGAGACTTTCTGAACTGTGATGATTGAGGTGAACAGCTCAGCGTCTGCATCCACGGCTTTATCTCGGATTTTTTCGCCCAAGGCTGAGCTGTCCGTGAGCGCAGAATAGTGATTCGTGTCGAGCAGCGTGAATTTCATTCGTCACGCTGGTTTTCTCGATTCCGCCACTCAGCGCCGAGTTTGATGGCCTCCTGCTGTAGCGTGCAGTCCTTGTTCCACCCCACCAGTTGTTGCCATGATCCCTGCGGTTTGATCTCGAAAGATCTTACTTTGCGCAGCGGCTGGTCGGCTTTTGACGGAGCCAAAGTATCAGAGCTCGTGGTTTGCATGCGGTGAACCTATCACCCGTGCAATCTGCGAGCAAGCCTCATCTACCGGAGCGCGGCTGGCAGCCGCAACCTCCGCCGCAGCCCGGTTTTTTGCGCCGTTTCACCGCCCGGACGATGAACAGCACAATCGTGATGATGATGACCGCGATGGCGGCGATGCTTTGCCAGTTCTCGCTCATAAGTTTGTTCGGTTAATACCCCAAGGCGCTGCCGGTCTGGAAGATGAGCAGGCTCAGAACATACGCGGTGCCGGTCATGTAGCCGAGCTGAAACAGCGCCCAGCCCCAACTGCCGGTCTCGCGTTTCACGATGGCGATGGTGCTCATGCACTGCATGGCGAAGACGTAGAAGACCAGCAGGCTGATGCAAACCAGCGGCGTATAGACCGTGCGGCCGTCGGCATAGCGCTCGGCGGAAAGTTTGTCGCGCAGCGGCTCTAGGTTCTCATCATCCTCGCTTTCGACGGCATAGACGACGGACATGGTGGAATTAAACACTTCACGCGCCGCGAAGCTGCCGATGAGGCCGATGCCGATTTTCCAATCGTAGCCGAGCGGGGCGATGGCAGGCTCGATGAATTTCCCTGCACGGCCGGCGAAGCTGTTCTCAAGCTGGAGCGCCTTGTCCTCAGTGTCACTTTTCGGATAAGTGGACGCGGCCCAAATGAGAATGGAGATGCCCAGGATGATCGTGCCGGCCCGCACGATGAACATCTTCGCCCGCTGCCACACATGCAGCAGGATCGTGCGCAGCGACGGCATCTTGTAGTCGGGCATTTCCAGGATCATCGGGCTGCTGGCGCCCTTCATGACGTGACGGTTGAAGATCCAGGCGAAGACGAACGCTGCGCCGGTGCCAAGTGCATAGAGACTGAGCATGATGCCCGCCTGCACCCACGCGCCGACCTTGCCCGCCGGAAACAGTACGCCGATGAGCAGTGAATACACCGGCAGTCGCGCAGAGCAGGAGGCCAGCGGCGCGACGAGGATGGTGATCAGCCGGTCCTTCGGATTCTCGATGGTGCGCGCGGCCATGACGCCGGGCACGGCACAGGCATAGGAGCTGAGGAAAGGCAGGAACGATTTCCCGTTGAGACCCACCTTGCTCATCGCCCAGTCCATGATGAACGCGAGCCGCGACATGTAACCGGTGTCCTCCATGATGCCAATGAAGAAGAACAGGATCAAGATCTGCGGCAGGAAAATGAGCACGCCGCTGACGCCGGGAATCGCGCCATTGACCACGAGATCGCGGAAATCCCCCGCTGCCATCATTCCTTCCACCCACGCGCCAAGCTGACCAAAACCGGTCTCGATCCAGTCCATGGGACCTTCCGCCACCTTGAAAATGAGGTAGAACAGCAGGCTCATGACAAGCAGCAGATTCGCCATGCCCAACACGGGATGCAGCATGATGCGGTCGATTTAGGTGGTGATATTTTCGGCCTCCAACTCGGGCCGCTGCAGCACCTCGCCACACAGTTCCTCGATGCCGCGGTAGCGTTCGGCCACGAGCTGGTCTTCCCAGCCGGGAAACGCCGCGTCAAT
>JBDNIB010000449.1:0-14767 GCA_041688535.1 Prosthecobacter sp. | reverse complement strand
CACCGCGCGGGCCGCCGACATACCACGGCGATTGTTCCTCGGCCACGCCGTCGCCATTCGCATCGCGATGCAGCGTGATGTCATTCGTGTTCGTGATGCCGACCAGCACGCGATCATCCAGCGGCAGCACCATGCGAGGCAGCAGGATGTTGTCGAGATAGACGCTGTGCTTGTCGAAGACGCCGTCGCCCTTCGTCGATTCATGCAGCGAGATGCGGCTCTTCGGCGTCAGCTCGTCCGTGCCGTCGATGTCCTGCATGTAGGTGCGCATTTCGACGATGTACATCTTGCCATCACCATCGAACGCGATCGCCGTCGGCTCCTTGATGATCGGATCGCTCAACACCAGCTCCAGCGCGTAGCCATCCGGCAACACGATCGTCTTCAATTCCTCTTCCGGCGTTTTGGCCTGAATGGGAAAGGTGTAAGTCGGTTTCGTTTCAGCGAATGCAGCGGTGCTGGCGAACGTAAGGATGGAAAGTAGGCGGAGGTTCATTTGATGGCGCTGCATTCGTCTGGCGGGCTGAAAGTCTTGCACGGAGATAAGTCTATTCGGAGTGAACATCCAAGGACGCGGCACGAAGGAAAGCGAGCCGGTCTCGCAGGCTGTTGGCGGCGGACGTGTCCGGTAGCAGGGATTCATCGAGAGTAAGGGTCATTTCCCAGCCGTGCGGATGCTTAATGTCTGTCGCCCCCAGAGTGATCCACCATGTGAGCATGACATGATTGGCATCCAGCACATGCGCCACGAACTGCCGGATGCCGGTGGCAGACGCATGCTCCCACAAGGCCGCCAGCAAAATCGTGCCAGCTCCCTGCCCCTGGAAATCATCCGCCACCGTGAAGGAGACTTCAGCTATGTCTGAATGTTCGGCAGATCGCCAGAACGAGCCGCCTCCCACACCGGGAACATCGTCGTTGCCTTCGATGACGATGATCCAACTCGCATGCTGGCCCTGGTTTTCTGCGCACAGCCGGTCAATGAAGGTCGGATTGGCTCCACGAAAGCGAGTCCAGAATCGAAAGTAGGTGGATTGCGGTGAGAGCCGCTTGAAGGCGTCCACGATGCGCTCCCGGTCATCGGGCAGCAGCGGGCGCAGGATCACCGGAAGACGATCGCGAAGCTGCAGGCGATAATGGGACAACAAAGCGGACATGTGTGGTTTTTACCGAAGAAAAGGCCAAATGGGATTCTGATCAACCATCAGTCCCGCATATGTAACAACGCCCGCCGCAAAGCTATCGGAAGGCAATCGGATTTGTGAGGAGGCGCATCCGTGTCTAGCCTACCGCATGCCAGCCCCGCGAAATGCCACCAAACCCGAAGTCCTGCGTGGACTCGTGGAGCGCGTGGTGTTTCACAATGAGGACAACGGCTATTGCATCTTGAAAATTGTACCGGAAGGCAAACGTGATGTCGTGAGCTTGATCGGGAAGGCTCCACGCGTCGTTGCGGGCGAGGAATTCGAAGCGAAGGGCATTTGGGAGCCGAATCGGGACTTCGGGCCGCAGTTCAAGGCGGATGCGTTGAAGCTGACGCGGCCGAATTCGCTGGCAGGGATCGAGCGCTATCTCGGCAGCGGCTTGATCGAGGGCATCGGGCCGAAATACGCGAAGCGGATGGTGGAGAAGTTCGGGCCGAAGGTTTTCGACATCATCGAGAACGAATCAAAAAAGCTCGAAGACGTGGAAGGCGTGGGCAAGAAACGACGCATCGAGATTCGTGCGTCGTGGATCAAGCAGAAGTCGATTCACGGCATCATGCTGTTCCTGCATCAGCACGGCATCAGTTCATCGCGGGCGTTGCGCATTTACAAAACGTACGGCGAAGAAGCGCAGGCGGTGTTGACGGAGAATCCGTATCGTCTGGCGCAGGACATTCGCGGCATCGGCTTCAAAACGGCGGACGACATCGCTTATCAGCTTGGCGTGGCCGAAGACGCGCCGGAGCGGATCAAGGCGGGGATTCTGCATGTGCTCGAAACGGCGGCAGGCAGCGGCCACTGCTGCTTTCCAGAGGCCAAGGCCGTCGAAAAAGCGGTCGAACTGCTCGGTGTGGAGGCGTTGATCGCGCCGCAGATCGAAGCGCTCATCACGAGCGATCTGAGCGAGCGTCACGGTGAGTTTTTGTATCTGCCTTACCTTCGCAAAGCTGAGCAGAGCATCGCGGCGAGTGTGAAAGCGCTTGCGGCATTGCCAGCGGCGTATCCAAGCATCGACGAAGACGCGGCGCTGACGTGGGTGATGAAGAAAACGGGCAAGGAACTGGCCGAAAGTCAGCAGCGGGCGGTGCGTGAGGCCTTGCGGCAGCGACTGCTCATCATCACTGGCGGTCCCGGTGTGGGGAAGACCACGATCCTGCGCAGCATCCTGCTCATTTTGCAAAGCAAGCAGGTCAAACTCGTGCTCGCGGCTCCCACAGGCCGCGCGGCGAAGCGATTGAGCGAAAGCACCGGGCTGGAGGCCAAAACGCTGCACCGCCTGCTCGAATTTCAAGGGGATGGGCAGTGGGGACGACATCCCGGCAAGCGGCTGGTGGGCGATTTGTTTGTCGTGGATGAAGCGTCGATGATTGATGCGCCGCTGCTGGCGCAGTTTCTCTCCGCGCTGCCGGAAGGCGCGCATTTGCTCATCGTGGGGGATGCGGATCAGCTTCCATCGGTCGGTCCTGGCATGGTCCTGCATGATTTGATCGCGAGTGAGAAGGTGCCGTGTGTGAAGCTCGCCGAAATCTTCCGTCAGGCTGCGAGCAGCCGCATCATCACCAGCGCGCATGCGATCAATCGCGGCCAAGTGCCCGATTTGAAACCGTCGAGCCGCAGCGACTTTTTTTTCCTCGAAGCAAGCGAGGCGGATGAGATCAGCGATTTGATCGTGCAGCTCGCGCATACTCGCCTGCCCGCAAAGTATGGCTTTGATCCGATTCGCGACATCCAGGTGCTCACGCCGATGAATCGCAATCTGCTGGGCACGCAATCGCTCAATCACGCGCTGCAGCTCGCGCTGAATCCACCGAACGAGGTGAAGTTCGAGATCGAGCGCTTCGGCGTGACCTTCCGCGTCGGCGACAAGGTCATCCAGACGCATAACAACTACGACAAGGAGGTCTTCAACGGCGACATCGGCCACATCGTCGCGATGGATGCCGATCCGGTCAAAGTACACGTTCGCTACGATGCTGAACGTCTCGTCGCCTACGAACCCGGCGAACTCGATGAATTGCAGCTCGCTTACGCTCTCACTATTCACAAAAGCCAGGGCAGCGAGTTTCCCTGCGTCATCATCCCCGTCAGCACGCAGCATTACGTGCTGCTGGAGCGCAGCCTGATCTACACGGCGATCACGCGAGCCAAGAAACTGTGTGTACTCGTCGGCGATGAGCGGGCGCTGTCGCTCGCCGTGAGCAAACAGGAAAGCCGCAAGCGGTTCACGGGCTTGCGAGGAATGCTCTGAACAAATCGCGAACAAAGTCGCGTAGGTTTGAGTCACTTCAACCCAACACTCAGACAATCATGCCGACTTCACGCCGTTCCTTCTTGAAGAATTCCACCCTGACCTCCGCTGCTGTCGCCCTGCCGGCGTTTGTGCGTGGCCAGAATCTGAACAGCAAGCTGCAGGTGGCCTGCGTGGGGGTGAATGGCATGGGCTACAGCGATTTGCACAATGTGGGAGCGCATGCGGCGGTGAAATTTGTCGGTTTTTGCGATGTGGACGCGAACCGCTTCGACAAGGCGGACAAGGAATTTCCCGGCGTGAAGCACTTCGCCGATTACCGCGAGATGTTCAGCACGCTGGGTGATGGCGTGGATGCGGTGACGGTGGGCACTCCCGACCACATGCACGCGCCGGTGGCCGTAGCGGCGATGCAGCGTGGCAAGCATATCTATTGCCAAAAGCCGCTAGCGCACACGGTGTGGGAGGCGCGGCAGATGCGCCTGTGGGCGGAGAAAAAAAATCTCACCACGCAGATGGGCAATCAGATCCATTCGTCCATCGAATACCGCATGGGCACGCGCTTGATCAAGGAAGGCGCGATTGGCAAGATCAAGGAGGTGTACTCGTGGGTCGGCGTGACGGGCAATGAGCGCACGCGCATGTTCCAGCCGCCGCCGCCCTCGCCCACACCGGCGAATTTGAACTGGGATCTGTGGATCGGCGCGGCACCGATGCGCGAGTATGCGCAGGCGTATCATCCCTTCATCTGGCGTGACTGGCAGGACTTCGGCGGTGGCGGTCTGGGCGACTTTGGCTGCCACATCATGGACCCGGTGTTCACCGCGCTCGATTTGACCGCGCCGATCAGCGTGGTGGCCAAAAACAGCGGAATCAACAGCCAGATCTGGCCCACGCATGAAACGATCAATTATGTCTTTCCCGGCACGGAATACACGGCGGGCAAGACGATGAAGCTGACGTGGATGGATGGCGGCCTGAAGCCGAGCCACAAGCTGGCGCAGATGCCGGGCGACATTGATCTGCCGAACAGTGGCAGCATTTTCATCGGCGAAGGCGGCACCATGGTGCTCGCGCATGTGGCCGGGCCGCGGTTGTACCCGCTCGACAAGTTCACTGGCTTCCAATACCCGAAAATGGAGCCGCAGAGCCACTGGCACACCTGGGTGGACGCCTGCCTCGCGGGCAAGAAGACCAGCGACGGCTTCCACTACGCCGGACCGCTGGCCGAAACCGTGCAGCTCGGCAACGTGGCCACGCGTCTCGCGATTCCGAAGATCAATCCGGTTACGGGCCGCATGGAGGAGGCGAACAAGGTGCTGGAATGGGACGCGGCGAACCTGCGCTTCCCGAACGCGCCCGAAGCCGACAAGCTGCTGACCAAGACCTATCGCCAGGGCTTCGAAGTGGCTGCGGCGTAATTTTTCGATGCGGAATCGAGCGGTTGGCGTAATCCTTGCGTCAGACATCGCCATGCCTGCGGCAAATCAGCACGAATCATCGCCTTCTCTCAGCGGCAACCTGCTGCTGGCCTCGCCCGCCATGCGCGATCCGAATTTCGCGCGTTCGGTGGTGTTCATGGCGGCACACAACACGAAGGACGGGGCCTTTGGCTACATCTTGAACCGCCCGCTGGAGCAGCGGGTGGCCGATCTGCTGCCGGACCAGGATCTGGGCGCGCTCGGTGACGTGCCGGTGTTCGTAGGCGGACCCGTGGCGACGGACAAGCTGTCCTTTGCCGCGCTGCACTGGAACAAGCGCCGCCGCACACTACGCTGCCAGACGCATCTCTCCGTGGCTGATGCGCTGCATGCGCTGAGCATGGGCCATGAGGTGCGCGGATTCGTCGGCTACTCCGGCTGGAGTGGCGGTCAGCTCGAAAGCGAGCTGGAGCTGCGCTCCTGGATCACCACCACGGCCAAGCCACTGGTTCTCACGCTCGATCAACCGACGCAGATGTGGGGTGCGATTTTGGAGGACATGGGGCCGGTGTACAAGGTGATGGCCGGCATACCGGAGGATGTGGGGTTGAATTGAGATCCCGGCTAATGCAGGCGGGGGCGGTTCGTTGAAGCAGCATGAACTTCGACCGTGTGCTGGCTGCCTTGCTGTTCGTGCTGGTGCCTGGTCTGGTGCTGAACTGGCAGGAAAGTTCCAGTCCTGCCTTTGAGGGCATTCTGGCCCGGTTGCGGCATGAGTGTGATGCGGGGAACCCGGAGGCGGATTACAGCATGTCACAGCGCAGCATGCCGACGGAGAAAAAGCGCGAGGTCATCGTCGAGGACTGCCGCAAGTTCGGCGTGGGTTTGCTGCCAGTTGTGCGCCGGGAAGTGGCGCGGGAGGTGGATGACGAGGTGCGTGGCATGCTGATCGTGATCGCTGCCGCGCTTGGTGATGCAGATGCGGTCGAGCAAGCGGCGCGGCAGATGACCTGGTCGGACTATCCCGCCGTGCGCATCAGCGCGGCGAAGACCCTGCGGCGGCTGCACGACCGCCGGACGATCAAGTGGTTCCTGACGGCCATGCAGGATGGCCATTTCGTCATCAACGGCGTTTGCGGCATCCAACGGGAGCAGTTCTATCCGGTGCGTTGCATCGCGCAGATCGCCGTGCGGGAGATCATGGGCGACCGTTATCCAGGCGATGAAGCGGTGCTGATGGCAAGCCGGTATGTGAACGGCATGCAAATTCCCAAGTCCTTGGAGGATCTCCAACAGTTTCAACTGTTCCGGCAGTCTTGGGAACGGCTGAAGTGATGCTCACGCTGAAGCGTGGACTACAGCCTTGCTACTTCGAGAATTCTTTGTCGATGGCATCGAGATACTTCGAGATCGGGTCGGTGCGCGGGGGGAGTTCCTGCTGGATGATGGCGGGCAGGTTGAGGAAGTCGTCGAACTTGCCGGAGAGGGCGCTGCCTTCGCTGGCTTCGAACCAGTCGAGGTAATCACGCACGGCGACGGATTTTTGATACGCGACGAGGGCGAAGTCGTGCAGCACGGCGAGGCGCTTGTCCAGGTCCTTGGTTTTACCTGCCTGGAGGTCGAGCACGGCGGCGAGATAGGCGGTGACGACCGGGCGGAACAGGACGCTGACGCGCAGCTCCAACGCGCGGAGCGTGGCGACGTTGTGATTGAGAATCTGGACGCGATCCTCCCGCTTGAGAAGGTGCTGGTACTCCTCCAGCGGCAGAGCCACGGGCACTAGGCCGGATTTGGTCTGGGTGCTGGTGGCGGCAGCGGGAGCCGGTTTGCTGCTGCGCGGTGCTTCGGCAGGCTTGGCGACCGTCTTTTTCTTGGGGCTGGTCGTGCGGGGCTTGCTGTCTGTTTGGGTCGCGGACTTGGCCGCTGCCTTGGCTGGTGCGTCTTCTTTTTTGGGTTCGCTGGCGTCTTCGGGCTTGGGTTTGCTTTTAAGGAAGCCAAACAGGGGTTCAACGGTCAGGCGCGGGGCCGCAGGGGCGAGCCACTGCCAGGCATCGGCCAATGAGGGGGCGATCAGACGTGTGATGTCGAAAGAAGCAGGCGGCAAGGCGGCGGCTTGCTCCTCGTCGGCGGGTTTTTCCTCCGTCTTGTCTTTGGCAGGCTTTTTGTCGCCACGGAACCATTTCAGCGGGTTCAGCACGGAGGGTTTCTTTTCTTCCTTGGACTCGGGTTCCTTTTTTTCGAGGGGCGGTTCTTTGGCTTTTGCGGGTGGCGCAGGTTTTTCGGTCGCTGCGGCCTTGGCGGAGTCGGGTTTGCTTTCCTTGGACTCGGGTTTCTTTTCGTCGGTGCCACCACCGAAGAGACGCCCGAAGAACCCTGGCTTGTCTTCCTCCTCTGCGGCGGCGGTCTTGTCTGGCTCGGCCGTTTTAGCCGCAGGCATATCCTCCGCGACGGCGGGTTTGTCCGCGTCAGTTGCGGGATCGCCGAGAAACAACAGGCGGCGGAAGAGGTTGCGTTTGGGTTTTTCCTCCTCGGCGGCCTCTTCCTCAGCGGGGACGGGGGCGGTGTCCGCAGTGTTCTTTGGTTTGGAGGACTCTGGCGCTGCGGCTGCCACCTGAGGGGCCGGTTTGGGGGCGGGGGGGGCGACAGACAGCGGCGTGGGCAGGATAAACGAGCGCGGCTTCACGTTCTGCGGAACCTCGGTGGGCAGCGCCGCATAGTGGATGGTGATGGCTTCCTCGATGGCCTTGAGGCTTTCTGCGGCAGTGTAAGGCTCGGCGATACCCGGTTTGGAAAGCTGGGCGAGCTGGAGTGCCCACCATTTGTTCAAACTCGACGCCGAGGCGGCGAAATTCGGAAAGGCCGCGTCGAGCAGCTCGCGTTCGGTGCGCGGATCGCTGGCGAGGGCGTTGAGGAATTTGTTGAAGCGTTCCGCGCCACCTGGCTGGTCCACCAGCGCGAGCACGAGAGCGCAGCACGAGGTTTCGTAAATGCTGCGGGAGAGGCTGTCCATCTCCACGGGAGAGGCCTCGATGATCTCCTCGATGCCGTAAATTTTACCGCTGCGGAAGATGGTGGAAAACATCGCGCTGGGGCGGGCGCTGGCGCGGTAGGCCATGGCATGCAGCACGCCGGTCATGATCCAGTCCGGCAGCAGCAGGCGGCCTTCCGGCGTGTCGATTTTTTGGTGGTTGCGCAGGATGCGCTCTGCCAGCAGTGCGCGCACGATCTCCTTTTGCATCTCCTCCGCCGTGAGTCCGGCGCGTTCGTTGATGGTGACCTGGAGATGAAAGCCGCCGTGGGTTAGCTCGGTGATGGCGGTGGAGATGATCGGGCCGGTGGACTTGGCGGCCTCCTCACCGGTATTCAGCAGCACGACGATGGGCAGTACCCACGGCTCTTTGTCATTGAGCACCTTCCGCAGCGCCGCAGCAATCTCATCGCAGCGACCGGACATGGCGCTGCGGGTCTGAAACACCTTCCCATGCACGATGAACTGTCTGCTGCTGCTGGTGGAGCTGGTGATGGGTGCTTTGGCTGCCGGAGCCGACACACTCGGCGCGGGCGTGGCAGCAGACTTTTGCGTGAAGGCTTCGAGCGCCTGCATCTTGCTGGCGGAAGCATCAGGCGCGGATGGTGGCGCAGGCGGCGGCGTGGGGGCCTCGACCTTGGCGGGCGCGGGAGTTTGCAACTGCCCCGGCAGCGGCGGCGGCGTGAATGTCTTCGGCGCTTCGATGGCAGCGGCGGCGGCTTTTTCCTCCTTGCTGAGCGGGGGAACCGGCGGCGCGGGCGTCTGCGCAGTGGCAAACAGGGTGGCACAGGCAAACAGCAACGCGCTCAAACGTGGCTCGCTGCGCGTGGCGGCGGATGGGCGGTGACGATTCATGCGGGCGGGAAGCGGGGATCGAGCACGAGTTTGTCCTTGGCGATGGTGATCTGCGTCATTTGAAACAAGGCTCTGATTTCGGGGTCCAGCGCCTCGGCCACCGCACGCAGCGCGGGATACAGCGGGCGCATCATGCCACGTGGCATTTGCAGATGCCCGTAGGCACCGCCGAGCATCTCGACATGAAAATGATCCGCATCGCGGTTGATCGCGAGATCGACGCTGGCAGTGCGCGTCTGGCCTTTGAGCTGCCAAACTAGGAAGACCCGTGCGCGGTCCGGCTCCAGATCCACCCGCACGCCATCAAACACCACCCAGCCGCCGAACGAACTGGCGGTCTTGCCGGCGAGCGTGCTAGCCAGGCGGCGGTTCACCTCCGCCTCGCTGATTTCCATCACCGCAGCACGTTTGATCGCCGTTTGGCGCAGCATGTCGAGAATGTCATCTGTTTTCACCTTGCCCGAGGCTGCCGACTCGGGCAGCGCGGCGGGCCGGTGCGCCACCCAGGCTGCTCCCGCCAAGGCGCTGATCAACAGCAGCCGCAGTATCTGGAACAAGGAGTGAATCACGGCGGCGCAGGGGCGGAAGGCAGACGGGGTCAGGCACCCGTGCCGGTTTTGGCAGGCGCGGGAGCGGCGGCAGCGGGTGCCGGGCTGGCAGGCGCTGGCGTGGCCACCGTGCTCGATGATGATGAGGAGCCCTCGGAGTCTTTCTTCGCCGCCGCCTTGTAGGAATCACTGCGGTAGTCGGTGATGTAGAAACCGTTGCCCTTGAAGATGAAACCAGCGCCCGCGCCGATCTTGCGTTTGATCGGGCCGGGACAGGGTGCCTGCGGGCAGTCCGTGAGATGCGCGTCCTTCATGGACTGCTTGGCCTCAAACAGATGGCCGCAGGTCTGACATTCGTAATCGTAGGTGGGCATGGAGGCAGAAGCTGTGCATGGGGGGTTTGGAGCGCACAGCGGGGCAGACACTATGCCGTGTCGCGCCTTCTGCTGCAAAAAGATTTTCCTTCGGCCATGTCGGCCCGCTGCAATCAATTCTCGACCTGGGACGGGGGGCGGATGTATTATCCGGCCATGTCGTTGCCGTCTCAGGAAACTGTCTTTCTAAAGAATCTTTACGCCACTCCTGCTGACTGGCAGCGTGATTTGTTTTATTCCGTGGTGCGTGCCGGGCATCTGCGTGCCGGATTTGAGCACCGCATCGACCGTGAAACCTATCCCGGCCATGAGCTAATTCTCTGCCTCAAGGGCCGTGGCTGGGTGCAAGTTGCCGGCAAACGGCACGAAGTCGGCCCTGGCGGACTCGTCTGGATCAATTGCCACCACCCGCACCTCTACGGAGCCGTGCAGCGTGATCCTTGGGAGCTGTATTGGATGCGCGTGGAGGGCCGTTCGCTGGACCGCATCGCCGAGCTGCTGCAGGTGCGGCTACAGCCGGTACTCGAAGGCATCAACGAGCCAATCATCGCGCAGGAATTTGAACACGCCTTCCAGTACATGGGCGGCACCCGGCCCAGCGCTGCCGCACTCGCCAGCGCTGCCGTCGCCGCCATCATCGGCCTCGCATTTCATGTGCGCCTATCCGAACCCGGTCTCATCCAGCCCGAGCTGCCGCAGGCCGTGGCGAAGGCGCTTGAGCGCATGCGGCTGTATTTTCACATGCCCATGCGCGTCGCCGAGCTGGCGCAAATCAGCGGCATGAGCGAGAGCCACTTCAGCCGCCAGTTCAAGGCCGCCATCGGCACCAGCCCCATCGACTGGCTGCGCCGTGAGCGCGTCAATCAGGCCAAACGCCGCCTGATCGAGTCCGACGATCCCGTCAAGGAAATCGCCCGCCAAGTCGGCTACCACGACCAGTTTTTCTTCTCCAAAGACTTCAAGAAAATGACCAAGCTCACGCCCACGCAGTTTCGTGAGCAGGAAAAGCAGCCGTAGCGTCAGTTCGGCAATGCTTTGCGTTTCATCCGCTCCTCAATCAAGGCCTGCGACTTCCGCAGGATGAAATCCATCAGCAGCGCCAGCAGCACGCCAGCAAAGGCTCCGCCAATCGCTCCAAACACCGGAATCTTCCACTCCCAGCCACCGGCTGTCCATCCCTGCCAAGCAGCGATGCTGTTGATGACTTCGTGGCCGATCCACGCTGTGGCCGCGCCCGCCGGAATGCCCGCCAATACGCCACATTGCAGCAGCAGCGCACGCACCGCCGTGGCGGGCCGTTTGGTATAGAAACCGAGCGCCATCGAACTAGAAACGACCCCTAGTGTGACCAGCACCGCCGCCACCGCACACGCAAACAAACTAACGCCGATGCCAATGCCCACGAGAACGAGCATGACCAAAATCGCTGCGATGCCAATGAGTCCCATGTTCTCAAAGTGGCTCGCTGGAATCATTTTCCAATCGCCATTCTTCAATTTTCATTTTCGCATTTCACCGCCACTCTCAATCCCATGACTCCCTCCTCCGCACCTCAGGGTCTCCTCGGCATGAAACCGGAGGAGATTGCTGCCGTGTTCACGGAACTGAATCAGCCCGCGTTTCGTGCGAAGCAGCTCGTCGAGTGGGTGTTTTCAAAACGGGCCGCCAGTTTCGATGAAATGACGAATCTGCCCAAGGCGACGCGCGAGGCACTCAGCACGCGTTTTGTCACGCGCACGATGACCATCGCCAAAGTCACCGGCTCGGCGGACACGACGCGCAAGTTCCTGCTCAAGTTACACGACGGACGCTACGTCGAAACCGTGCTCATTCCGGCCAATCCCGCGCTCTACGTCGGCAAATCTGACCGCCGCACGCTCTGCGTCTCCAGCCAAGTCGGCTGCGCGTATGACTGCAAATTCTGCGCCAGCGGTCTCGCTGGTTTTGCGCGCAATCTGACCACCGCCGAGATCGTCGAGCAGATCGTGCAGGTGGAGGCACATGCAGGCGAGCGCGTGGACAATCTTGTGTTCATGGGCATGGGCGAACCGCTGGCGAATTTTTCCAACGTCACCAAGGCCATCGAAATCTTGAACGCTGAATGGGGCATCGGCATCGGCGCACGGCACATGACCGTCAGCACCAGCGGCCTCGCCCCGCAGATCAAAAAACTCGCCGATTTCCCGCTGCAAATCCGTCTCGCCATCTCGCTGCACGGCGCGACCGACGCAGTGCGCGAGCAGATCATGCCGGTGAACCGCAAGCACAACCTCGACGAGCTGTTTGAGGCGCTCGATTATTGGAATCAGAAGCGGAAACAGTTCCTCACCTTCGAGTTCATCCTCATTGCCGGTGTGAACGACAGCCTCGATCAGGCCCGCGCCCTCGCCAAACGTGCCCGGGCCGCGAACGCCAAGGTGAACCTGATCCCCTACAACACCGTGGATGGCCTGCCTTGGGAGCGTCCGAGCGAGGAACTGCAGGACGCCTTTCTCGCCATTCTCACCCACGCCGGCGTCACCGCCACGCTGCGCCGCGAAAAAGGCCACGACATCGCCGCCGCCTGCGGCCAGCTCCGCCTCAAACAGGAAACCGAACTCGGCATCATCGAGTCACCGATTCCGGCGAAACGCATCACGATTGGCGCGGGAGCTTGAGCGAAAAATCAGATTGGCATTTCGCCGTTCTGAAACATCTTTCCGCATGGCAACTGCAACACTCGCCGCCCGTGTGGCCCAGCTTGAAAAAACCGTGGAGAACATCACGGAGCGCCTCCCACTCTGCGAACCCGGTCGTGACGACTGGAAGAAGGCCGTGGGCATGTTTGATGGCGATGAAATGATGAAGCGAATCGACGAGCACGGTGCGGCCATTCGTCGTGCCGAACGCCGCAAGGCACGACGCGGATGATTCTACTCGACACGGATCATTGGTCGGCCCTGAAATACCGCAACAGCGCGGAGACTAGACTCCTCCAGCAAAGGATGGAGGCATCCCGCGATCAAGACTTCACTGTTTCGGCCGTCACCTTGGAGGAACAGATGCGCGGCTGGCTCGCGGAGATCGCAGCTACAGTGGATGCCGCCAGACAAGTAGGGGCAGACCGCCGACTGGTTGAACTGGTTCGCTTCTTCTCCGCGTGGAAGATCACCCCTTTTGATGAAGCTGCGGCAGCAAGCACTGCGTTGCTGCGCAAAGCCCGAGTAAGGATTGGCACGATGGATTTAAAGATCGCCTCGATAGTGCTTTCACGCGACATGCTCTTGCTCACGGCCAATTCCAAGGACTTTGCGCATGTTCCCGGTCTGCGTTTTGAAAACTGGCTCCACTGACCGATGCGCGTAAACGGAACACCCCACCGCACCGTTTGGATGCCTGATTCCGGCAGCGTGTGCATCATTGACCAGCGCAGGCTGCCGTGGGCCTTTGAAGTGATCGAATTGAAGAGCGTGGCGGATGTGGCGCATGCGATCCAGGACATGGCGGTGCGTGGCGCGGGCTGCATCGGTGCCACGGCGGGCTATGGCATGGCTTTGGCAACGATTGAAGCCAAAACATGGCCGCAACTCGAAGCGCTGGCACAAAGCTTGATCGGCACACGTCCAACTGCCGTGAATCTGGCGTGGGCGGTGAACCGGCAGCTCAACGTGCTGCGTGATCAACCTGCGGAAGCCTGGCGTGACAGCGCCAAACGCGAGGCGGAGGCGATTGCGGATGAAGATGCCGCCGCATGTGCCCAGATCGGCCTGCATGGGCTGGAAATCATTCGTGCCATCGCGAAAACGAAGCCAGACGGTCTGGTGTACGTGCTCACGCACTGCAACGCGGGCTGGCTGGCGTTTGTGGACCACGGCTCGGCCACCGCGCCGATCTATGCGGCGCATGATGCCGGGATCAAAGTCCACGTCTGGGTGGATGAGACACGCCCACGCAATCAAGGCGCACGTTTGACTGCCTGGGAACTCGCGCAGCAGGGCGTGCCGCACACAGTTATCGCGGACAACACGGGTGGGCATCTCATGCAGCATGGACTGGTGGATCTGGTCATCACCGGCGCAGATCGTGTGACACGGAATGGCGATGCGGCGAACAAGATTGGCACCTATTTGAAGGCGCTCGCTGCGCAGGACAACCGCGTGCCTTTCTATGTGGCGCTGCCGTCCTCGACCTTTGACTGGAGCATCACCGACGGGGTGAAAAACATCCCCATCGAGCAGCGCGGTGGTGAAGAAGTGGCCTGGATGGAGGGAACTGACGCCTCAGGCGTTCTACACAATATCCGCGTGATTCCTGCGGCCTCAAACGTGGCGAATTATGCCTTCGATGTGACACCGGCACGGCTTATCACCGGTTTGATCACGGAACGCGGTGTGTTCCATGCGAACGAGCAGGATTTGGTCAGCGCGTTCCGCGCCGCCGGGCAGGTTTTAGCGCCTTGACGGCACGTTTGACCGGGCGCTTGAGCTTTGGGGTCGCTTTGACCACCGGAGTGGCATCGCGGAGTTGTTGCAGTTCCTTTTCCACCTCGGCCAGACGCTTGGAGGTGGCCTCCAGCTTGCGCATCATCAGCCGTGCCACGAATTCATACAGGGAGGCGTGGAAATCTGGATCTTCCTCGCGCGGATGGATGTCCTGGAGGAATTTTTGGTCCACCGCCAGACACACGGCCTTGGTGGAGGCCATGACGGAGGCGAGACGCTTGTCATGGTTCACCAGCGCCAGCTCGCCAAACACCTCGCCGATGCGGGTGATGGCGGCGACTTTTTTGCGACCGACGAAGACTTCCAGCTCCCCGCTGAGCAGGACGTAGATACGGGAGTCGATGCTACCCTCCTTGATGATGCAGTCGCCTAGCTCGCATTGCAGCAGGCTGCTGGAGTTCAGCACGTCGTCGAGTTGGTCGTCGCTAAAACTGGAGAGCGCAGGCACCGCGCGCAGGGGCGAGGGGGTCTGACGCTCGTCATGAATGTAAGCGAATTCTTTCATTTAATATGCTGCGATTCTGTCAGGTGACGGCGGTCTGCGACAAGTGAAATCTTGTTCATTTTCCGCCGCTTTTAAGCGCCGCGTCATACGCGGGCCAAAACT
>JBDNIB010000448.1:0-5118 GCA_041688535.1 Prosthecobacter sp. | reverse complement strand
GCTGATCGCGCCGGGGATGTGGCCTTTGCGCAGCCACACATCGTCCTCGCCGCGGAATTCATTCAGCGGGCGGGCGTCGATGAGCAGGTTGCCGGCCTTGCCCACATGCGCCTGCACATCGTCGATGTTCGCGGCGGTGCCGGGGTTGCCTTGTGTGGGCAGGTTGCCTTTGGGATTGCCAAAGTATTCCTGAGTCGGCGTGAAGCCCTGCTTCTTCCATTCAGCGAGACCGCCATCGACGATTTTGATGTCTTTCACACCGAGCTTCTCCACTACATGAGCCACCATGGTGCTGCTGAGGATCTCATCGTTTGGCAGCACATCGCCGGTGGCATAGACGAGGAGCAGTCGGTCCTTGTCCACACCCGCGCGGACGAGCAGCGCCTGCGTGAGATCATCCGGCAGATACTGCACCGGCACGGCCTCATTCGTGCCGCGCAGCGTGTCGAAGTTGAGGTGATGCGCGGTGGGCAGATGACCGCGGAAGTAGTCTTTGTAACCGCCCCGCGTGTCGAGCACGATGGGGCGCTTCGATGCGTCCGAGTTTTCGATGAGCGCTTTCGCCTCCATGACGGAGATAAGGCCGATGTCGGCCTGCGCGGCGGCGGTGAATAAGATGAGTGCTAAGATGGGTTTCATGGTGAAATGATTTTGAAAAGCAGCGCCGCCACCAACGCCGCACACGGCAGCGTGATGACCCACGCCGCGAGCACCGGGATGACCGTGCGCCACTTTGCCTGCCGGGTGGTGATGCCGATGCCCAGCAGCGCACCGACGGAGACATGCGTGGTGGATACTGGCAGGCCGTGAAAACTCGCCGTCGTTACGAGCAATGCCGTGGCCAGATTCGCCGCGAAACCCTGGCCGGGATTCATGCCGGTGATCTTGTGCGCCAGCGTCTCCGCCACGCGCCGTGCGCTGGTCAAACCGCCTGCCGCCATCGCCACGGCGATCACGATCATGCCGGAGGAACCACCCAGCCAGCTCACGCCAAGCAGTAGTGCAGCCATCTTCGGCGTGTCATTCAATCCCCGCGCAAAACACACCGCGCCCGCGCTCAGAAAGTGCAGCGCATCCAGCGTCTTCGTGCGATGGTCCGGCGCGAGCCGCAGCGTTTTCAAAACGAGATACATCAAACCGCCAGCGGCCACCGCGAGCACCGGGCTGATCAGCAGCGGCTTTAAAAAACTCTCCCACAGCTTCGCCGCGTTCACATCACTGGCGATCCAGCCCGCACCCAGCAGCGCCCCCGTGAGCATGTGCGTCGTCGAAACCGGAAACCCCCGCCACGTCGCCAAAAACCCCGTCACCCCGGCTCCACCCGCCACCGCGCGCAAAAACTCCGGCTGCGCGATCAAATGATCCGGCACCAACCCCTTACCGGAAAACGCCTTCAGCATCGTCGCCGCCAGAAACAACGCTGCCACACAACCCGCCGCCGTTGTCATCGCCGCCCAGTTCACTGCCGTGCGGTAATTCGTCGTCCCGCTGCCGAACAGCGACGCGACGCCTTTGAAGTTCGCGTTGGCACCGTTGGCATAAGCCACGACGATGACCGCGATGGTGATGAGAAAAAGCATGCGCCGCAGTCCGTAGCTTATAGTTCCTCCTATTGGCAAATATAAATTTGCCAATATGGGCAACTATCCAGCAAAAAAAATCGGCGCATCTACTTTGACGACACCCGCTGCCGGACTCTCCACCCGCGCCAAGTGACTTCAGACGCAGGATGTCAGCATGACACTGCGTTTTCCTGACAACCATCCACTGACCATGCACCGCACCCCGCTCTGTTGTCTCGCACTCATTCTCATCCTGCCCGCGTATGCGGCGGAACCTGTCCAGACCACGCCGAAGCTGGAGATCTTGAACAAACAAATCGCGGTAAACGCCGACAACGCGCAGGCCTATTCCAACCGTGGCTACACGCTGGCGCTGCTCGGACGCAAAGCAGAGGCGCGGGCAGATTTGAAGAAAGCCGTCGAACTGAAGAATGACGCGCCGATGCACAACCGCGCTGGCTGGGCCTACTTCAACATGGGTGACTATGCCGATGCTGTGCGCGAGTTCGAAATTTCGGCCAAGCTCAGCGACCATGGCGCTCATTACGATTACTACTCGTTCGTGCTCGGCTACTGGGGCACCGGCGACACGAAACGCGCGCTGGAGAACTACCAGCTCGCCGTCGAGAAGGACCCACGTCTGGGCGACTACAAAACCCTCCACGAACGCACGCTCGAATGGACGCCGCTGGAGCAGCGGGCGATGCACGAGACGTATGTGCTGTGGAGCAAGGCGTGGAAGCCGTAGCCGCATTCCCAGGTAGGACATGCATTCTGCCTGTCACCAGTGACTGGGGCATTCTGCCCCAGGCGAGCGGGCAGAATGCCCGCCCAGACTCGCGGCAGGTGGAACACCTGTCCCACTTAGCCATCCCGATACGACGGCACCGGTTTACCGGGGCGGAAGTGCTCCTCGTGGTCGAGCGTGGCCTGTAGGCCGAAGAAACCGGTCGTGACCTCGCTGAGCGCGGTTTTCACCGCTTCCATGAGCGACGCGGGGTCGGCCTCGGCACGCAGATTGATGATCAACTGCCCGCCGCTGGTCGGTTCGTCGAGTTCCATGCCGAGTTCGGCCACGTAGTCGCTGCGTACGAGGTTGATGCTGGCCAGTTCACCGGCGATGCCGTCATCAGGACTGAAGGTCATCTTGAAATGCGCGATCTCGACGCCTGCGAGCTGCAAACGACCCTGCACGTTCGTGGCGAACTTTTTGAGGAATTCGTTCGCGTCGAATTCCTCCTCGGTTTTCAACGTCACGGTGGCGTTCAGCCAGCCGAGCAGCGCCTCGCCATCGGCATAGACTTCGTAATCGACCGCCATCGGATTGCGCCGCGCCTGCTCGTCGGTCATGAGGCTGACGAACAGCTCGTCGAGGCCCGTTTCCTGTCGTGGCGAGGCCGTGACGATCTTCGACAGCGGAAATTCCTTTTCCAGCACCGCCCGCAGCTCGTCGCGCTGCGTGTCGTCGATGAGGTCGCTCTTACTGATGACGATGATGTCCGCCTCTTCGAGCTGCTTCTTGAAGATGTAGGCCACCTTGGTCGAAAAGGTGCCGCCTTGATCGAGGCCGAATACACGCCGCGCGCGGATCGGGTCCACCAACACGCTCAGCGGCGCGATCGTGAACGAATCGCCATACATGCGCCGCAGCGGATACGTCACCGTCGCCACGAGGTCCGTGCAGCTCCCCACCGGCTCGGCGATGAAGACATCCGGCTTCGTCGAGTCGGTCAGCCTACTCGCGGCATCCACCAGCGTGTTAAAGCGGCAGCAGAAGCAGCCGCCCGCGATTTCTTCCGTGGCGAAGCCCTGACCGCGCAGCAGCTGTGTGTCCACGAGTCCGCCCGCCTGATCATTCGTTATGAGGCCCACTTTGAGGCCCTGATCACTCAAATGCTTCGCCAGCAGGCCGACGGTGGTGGTTTTCCCGGCTCCGAGGAAACCGCCGATCATGATGTAACGTGCTTTGCTGGGCATAGGTGGGGTTGAGATATGATTTGTTTCAATGCCGGTCTGCAACCGCACAAACGCGGCGGCGTTGTTTTTTTGCAGCACCTGCCAGTCATGCGTGTTGACGGTCATCGGGCTGCCTTTGACGAAGCGATTGCCAAAGTCGTCCTCAACGGCGTGTTGCGGGCCGAGATAGACGACAGTTTGATCTTGCTTCGATGATCGAAAGCCGGGCTTCGTGGCGGTGAGGAGCACTTCACGCAGTGGCACGTCTTCTGCCTCGAAGTAGCCCTTTTCGGAGAGCTTGGTGAAGCGTGCATTGCGAAAACCGGCGCTATGCAACAGCGGCACGAGACTGGGAAAATCAGGCACATGCTGCACCGCTGCGGCAGGTCCGGGCAAGCTCGGCGCAGGGTCATTCAGCGGACGATCCGCCACCAATCCATGCAACGAGATCGTGCCACCAGGTTTCAGGATGCGTAGCGCTTCTTTGAGCAGAGCGGGAAGATCAAGCGTGGTGTTTATCGTGCCTTCGAGCACGACCTCTTGCACACTGAAGGCATCCTGAGCGAGTGGCAGCGTGATGACCTCGCCGAGATGATGCGTCCATGTCACAGCGGGTGCAGCTTCATCCACACCACCGCCCATGAGCGTGGGCAGTTCATCGCCGGGCGTGTGGTGGTCGCCATGATCGTCGAGGTCTTCGTGGAAGACATACAGCTCCAGCAATACGCCGTCTGGATCACGCACCCAGAACTTCGTCTGGCGCGAGTAGCAGCAGGCCACGCCGTCCTCACGCAGCGTTTTGTGCCCGGCTTGTTCGAGCCGTAGCTGGATGGCGACGAGTTCCTCCGACGACAGTAGGCACAGGCCGACGTGATTGAGCGAACCACCACCGCCCGCACGGCCTGGAATCAGCGAGAACACCGTGGGTGGTGATTCGACCTCGAACTTGGCATAGTCGGCGTGATGTTTGGCGGGTTCGAGTCCAAACAAGACGCGATAAAAAGCCACCGAGCGCTTCAGGTCGGAGACATTAAGGGAGAGATGAAATTTGCGGATCGGATCGCTCATACAGAGGAGGGGCGCGGACACAGCGTCAGAACCAGAAGGCCGAATAGAACGCAAAACGGAGCCGCAATCATCAGCGTATTTGCGTATCCGTGCAAAAATCCCGCGCCGCGCTCTAGGAGCAACGGTCCGAGCGCGGCAGCGAGCACGGTGAGGGTCTGCGCCGCACCTTGGATGCGACCGAGATGGCGCTTGCCAAATGAATCGCCCCAGATGGCGAAAAACGCGACAGTGATGATGCCGCCGGACAGTCCCATGAGCGCCGCGATGGTCCATAAGCCTGTGTTGGTGCTGATGAACTTGAATAAGGTCAGTGCCAGCGCCTGCACGATGAGCGCGCCGCCGAGCCAGAAGCGGATCGGCAGCCGCTTCATGCCTGCACCGCAGATCATCTGCCCAAGTAGCGCGATGATCGCTGAACCAGCGAGGAAATGATGAAACATCTCACGGTCGAAGCCGCGCTCCGCCAGCAGCGCTTCATTGAACAAGCCCGTGGCCGCTGAGATGCCTGCAAAGGCCGCGATGCCAGCGCTGT
>JBDNIB010000046.1:0-3593 GCA_041688535.1 Prosthecobacter sp. | reverse complement strand
CATCCGCACTGCGGGTGCGATCTTCCTCGGCAATCATTCACCGGTGGCCGTGGGCGATTTCCTGGCTGGTCCCAGCCACACGCTGCCGACTGGCGGCTCTGGCAAGTCCTTTCCAGGCATCACCGCCGACATGTTCCAGCGCCGCACCAGCATCATCCGTCTCGATCGCGAAAGCTGCGCCAAGTCCGAGCCCATCGTGCACGCCATCAGCGCCGTCGAAGGACTTGATGCCCATGTGCGTTCGGTATCCATTCGCTGCTTATAAAAACCGTCTTCATTCTCACCACTTTACTGCTCGTCTCTTGTGGCAAAAAAGAGCCGACGCCAGAACTCAAATCAGTCACGGTCAAAACGGTGCCCGAAGTGACACAACCACCCGTGCCACAGGGCAAACTGCCCGTCATGGACCCCGAGAAGGCCAAGTTCATCGCCGCGCCCAGCACGCCAAAAGCTCCCCAGGTCAAGACGGCCGAGAAACCGGTGGAAGAGACCAAGAAAGCCGAAGCACCGGCACCAGAGGCCAAGAAGTTGTAGTTTACCAAGCTCAACTGGTCTGCGCCGCGCATCGTGCGAATTAGAAGCTGTCTGAATCATCTTCTGTTGCTGGCCCAGCCATGCGCACTTCCATGAGTCGGCGATGCTTGGTGACACGACTACTCACGCGTTTCCGCCACATGCGAAAGCTGCTCGGTTTCAGCTCACGGCGCATGATCGTGATCACCTCATGCTCGACGAGTCCCATCTGTGTCTGGATCTCTTCAAACGTTGTGCGGTCCTCCCAGGCTAGGCGGATGACATTGGAGATTTGCAGCGTCGTTAGAGCAGGTTTCATCAGGCTGATCAAAGAACGGCTCGCATCTGCAAATGGCGGCTCATCTTTTGCCAAAATGGAAAGAAACCTGCACCAGCAAGTCTGAAGGCATGAGTGTCTGAAGCACGCCGGATCAAAGTAAGCGGCAGGCCGTTTGCAGTGAGATGCCGCTGCAGTCGCGGTAGCATGTCGCGGATCGGGCCCACGGTCGGGGCAAAGGCCACCACTTCATCGAGCGCGTGCTCCTTCGCCCACTTGAGCATGGCAGCGACAGGATCGTCTTCTTGGCTCAGCAGTGTCGGAGTTTTGAAGTGCGCTCCGGCACGTATGATGCCATCTCCCAGAGCTGTATGAAGTGCGCTGATGCGCTGATCACTCAGGTCGAAATGGATGCGGTAGCAATGCGTGCTCGAAAAGGCTGCGGCAGCCACGGGAGCTATGTTTTGCAGTGGACCCAGCTCCGGCAGTAAATCGTCCGCATGAAGCCACAGGCCGATGCGCTGGTCTTTCATGTTGGGCACCGCAGCATACTCTGACAAAGCTTGGCGCGAGGTGTCGGCAAACTCGCTGGCGATCACTGGCTGCACGGCACCGTCGGCGATGCGCTCGCTCCCTGCGCGATTCTCCAGCAGCGACTGAGCGGCATATTTTTCGAGATTGGAAAGTCGTGCGAGATAGGTTTTACCCGGCGTCTGCAATCCGGCGACCCAGCGCCATGAGAGCGTATTGCTGGCAGGATCAGCATCCAGCAGATGACGGAAAAACACATCCGCCCCCATTTCCCATGGCAGACCCTCGGCATGAATCCAGAAACTAGCCCACCACATGCGCGAGTGATTGTGCAGGTAGCCAGTGGTGATGAGTTCATGGGCGATCGCATCCATGCAGGCCACGCCGCTTGCACCTGCGGCTACCTTTTCCGCACGCTGCAAGACCGACTCTGGTAAAGTGATGCGCAGCAGGTTCACACGCTGTCTCCAGCTGCTCCACACGCCTGGCCGCATTTCCAGCCAGCCTTTCCAATAGCGCCGCCAACAGACTTCTTGGAGCCATTTTTCGGCAGTGCTGAAGTCATAGGCACGCAGTGTGTCATGGAGGATTTCATCCTCTGTGATGAGCCGATAACGCAGCGCTGCACTGAGGCGCGAGACATTGTGATGCACTGGCTCGACATAATTTCGTCGGTAGCTGTAAGCCGCTACTTTCGGCAGGAAATCCTGCCATGCAGAGAGCGCCTCATGACGCGTGAGCGGCAGCATCATGACATCACAGTGCGAGTGCCAGCAGGCAGACTCCGCGCAAACTCCAGGCGGCTGTGCGCAACCAATTGCTACGCACGAGTTTCGCATGCGTCGTGCCATCAAAGCTATGCTCCAGCCGTGTATGCAGCGGGATCTGCACACGCCAAGTCGAGAGCCAGATCAGTGCCAGCAGCAGCAGACTCAGGAGGAACCACGGGCTGCGCTCTCCCAGATAAATCAGCAGCGCCGCCGTGCCCAACTCGGCAAACATGAGTGGCGCTACGACCAAGCCGATACGCATCATGTAGCGCACATGATAGCTGCGAAAAGCATCTGTGCCGATCTGTGAAAACAGGGGATAAATGACGAGCTGAACGGTCCAAATAAGACCCACCAGTGCCCAGGTGACGACGGTATGAAGAAGTAAAATCATGCGCTGAAGGCAGTGCGGGCCAGAGCCGTGTAATCGGGCCGATCCGCTGCTGTTTGGTGAATGAACCGCTGAATCACGCGGCCTGCCTTGATCACAAACACACCCGGCATCTGCGTGCCGTCTCCCTCCAACATCCCGACACGGTGCCCCGAAAAAAAGGCCGCTGCGCCGCGTGTCCAGACACTGAAGCCGAGCAGTTGGCCGAGCTTTCCACGTCGTAGTCCCAGGCCGCGATAAAGCAGGCGCTGAGGATCTGAAACGGCTGGCACATCGGCCAGACCATAACCTTTGGCAAAGTCAGCGAAGGACTCCGGCGTGCCCATGTGCATGAGCACTATTTTGGTTCCACTTTTCTCGATTTCGGTGCGCTGAGCAGACAGGTCCGCCATCGCCTCACGGCAGAAAGTGCAGCCGGAATGGCGCAGGCCGACGAGCAGCAAAGGGTGCGAGTTTGAAAGCTCTGCCAGCGTGCTACCTGCGCTCGTTTGAGTCTGAGCTAGCAGTGTCTTTTCATCAGGCAGCGCATCGGCGGCTGCTTCACTTTGATGCTGCGTCCAGGCATACTTCAAGATCAGCGCAAAGGGCACCCACCAGATCACATCATTAGTCAGGCAGTTCAGGGAGAATCCCCAAGGCAGAGCGCCAGTCCATAGCGCCTGCACCATGCCGAGGGGGCCAAAGACTTTCCCCAGGAAGCCGACGAGAACGATGGGCCAATGCCGAGCTGGATCAAAGGCGGCGATGGCGTAGCCCAGGCCATACACGCCGACGATCATGCCGATGCATTGCCAAAACTGCGGATAGTTCGGCTGCGGCATTTGCAGCCAATCGAAGATCGCCGTTGGAAACAGAACGGCGAAGGCTCCCCACGCAATATTGTAAGCGCCTGCGGCCAGCAGAACGTTGCGCATCCAGCGCGGGGTAGGGGAGTGAGATGTCATAATCAGCTAGGCTTACGCGGAGCCGTGGCGCTTGGTTTATTCATTCGGCAGCGGTCACTGCAATACGTCACTTCCTCCCACACTCGCTCCCATTTTTTCCGCCAAGTGAAGGGCCGCCCGCAGCTCACACAGAGCTTTTCGGGTAGGTGCTGTTTCTTCACGTTTTT
>JBDNIB010000447.1:0-4940 GCA_041688535.1 Prosthecobacter sp. | reverse complement strand
TGGTCGGCTCGTAGAAGCGGAACAGCAGCGACACACTCGTGGTTTTGCCCGAACCGCTCGGCCCGACGAGCGCGATGCGCTGCCCGGCCTTCGCCTTCAAATCAAAATCGCGCAGCACCACGGCCTCGGGACGCGTCGCATAGGCGAAGCTGACGCCACGCATCTCGATCTCGCCCTGAAAGCGCACTTTCGGCGCGGTGGCGCTGTCCGCAGGCTCGGTGTCCTCACGCAGGATCTCGCGCACGCGCTCGGTGGCGCCGAGTGAGCGCTGGAGCTGGGTGATCAGCTCCGGGAACTGCATGAACGAGGCGGCGATCATGCCGCTAAGGCCGGCGAACTGCGTCAACTCCTCTTTGCCGATCTCGCCATCGTTGAGCATGCGCATGGCGAACCAGGTCACCAAAATCAGCGCCACGCTGAAGGCGAAGATGATGAAGGCGATGAACGAAGCGCGTGGAATGGCTGCGCGGATGACCGTGCGCAGGTATTCGCCAAGGTTTTTGTCATACCGGGCCAGCTCATGGGCCTCGTTACGGAAGGCCTTCACGCTGACGATGCTTTGCAGGCTCTCATCCACCACGACCTGCGAGGCCGCGAGGTTGTCCTGCGCCTTCTTGGTCAGTTTGCGAATGCGTGCGCCGAAAATCGCGATCATCACGATCACCACCGGAATCGTGCCGACCATGAACAGCGAGAGCTTCACCGACATCTGCAAAATCAGCACGAGGCAGAGCGACAGCATGACGGAATGCCGGATCAGCATCGGAATCGTCACCACCAGGGTCTCACGCATCGCTTCCACATCGTTGGCCAGGCGTGAGGCCAGCTCGCCGACACGCCGCTGGTTTAGCGTCGCCATCGGCAGGCGGATGATGCGGCTGAAGGTGTCCAGCCGCAGCGCGGCCAGCGCGCGTTCAGAAGCCTTCGCAAACAGCAGGATGCGCCAGAACGCGATGAACGCCTGCACCGCGACGATGCCGACGAGGAACCACACACTGTCGTTCAGCTCGGCCATCCATTGCGGCCCTTGCGCGCCACCAATCCCCTTCCCGGCAAGTGCGGCCAGCTCCTTGATGAAAATGATCGTCATCCCACCGGTGATCGCCAGCGCGATGAGCGCGGGGATGAACACGTTGTAATGCGGACGCAGGTAGTTCAGGAAAAAGCTCGCGTCTTTCCACGCCGCGCGGTCCCACAGTTTTTTGCTCGCTTGTTCTTCAGCCATTTGGGTCAGTGTTATCAGGCTTGGCGCATGGAGCAAGGGGCGTGGAGTGAATACAGGCGATCTCAGCGATAATTTCCATGCTCCTTGCCCCATGCCCGCCTACTCCACCCGCACGGTCCAGCGTTGGGTGGGTTTGTCAGTCAGTTCCAGGACACTCAGACTCTCCGCATCATCGCCTTGGCGGGCGCTGCGGGTCAGGAAATACTCACGCCCGCCGCCGGTCAGGCGCACGTTGATGCCGAGCTGGCTGTTGCCGTTTTCCAGCGCCCACTCATGGCGGTAGAGGTAGCTCTTCGGCAGCGTGATCGTCAGCCGCCGCGTGCCGCTGGCGGAGCTGCTGAGCACGGCCTGAATTTCCTGCACATCAAACTCCGCCGCATAACCGCTGCCAAAGGCCCACGGCGCGATGGGGGCAATCTGCGCCGCACCATCGCCCGCCTTGCCGGTGATGCGCAGTGCTGCCGTAGCACCGGGCATCTGCCGCTGACCGTAGCTGCGGGCGTCAAGATTGAGCAGGCAGGTCCAGGCCTTGCCGGAGGCATCATCCGCGAGATCGACGCCGGTGAGGTCCAGTGTCAAAAACAGCTTCATGCTGTCCGCATCCGCCCGCAGGGTGACCGCGCTGGACTCGCCATCGGCAGCGGTGAGCGGCACGGGCTGCTTGAGGCCGAAGTTACGGGTGATCTCGAGGTAGCGGTCAAAAATCTGCCGCACCCCGTTCGCATTCATGGCGAAATTCAGCGGTAGCCGCTGGCGAAACCGCGCTTTCTCGCCCGCAGGCAGTGCGAGCGCGACTTTGAGCGTCTCGGCACCATTCGCATCCAGCGTGGTCTTGCCCTCCTGCTTTTTGCCATCCCAGCTCAATTCCCACGCGGCTGACAGCTTCGCGCCAGTGCTATTTTCGATCTCCAGGTCGGGTGAGAACTCCGTTTCCTGATTGAACGCCGTGCGCACATTCCAGGCGACGCTGCACGGACGCAACGGCGCGACCAGATCGCTGATGCGCGCCTGCTTGCCGGCGATCACCAGCACCGGCAGGCGCATATTCCCGTCACGCAGCGGCAGTTGCAGGGTGTCGGTGATCGCGTAGCTCACTTTCACCGTCTGCTTGGCTCCAGCGGCCAGTTTGAGTTCCGGGTTGGCGTCCTTGAGCTTCAAGCCACGCGGCACCAGCGGCAGCACGGTGATAGGGAGCGCTTCACGCGAGGTGTTGCTGATCTGGAATTCAAGCTGGAGCCTGCCCTGCCCTTCCAGCGTCGCACTGGCGGCACCGAGCTGCCATGCCACCGCTGGCTGGCCGTTCATCACATCTTCCATCAGGATGCGCCCCATCGCCGCATGCATAGCGGCGGTCGGCGTCGCCACCGCACCGGCAGGGACGCTGTTCAGTCGGCTTTGATACTGCTGCACCAGCGCGGGGAACAGCAGATGCGCCGCATGCGTACCGTCTGGCGGGGCGATTAGCCGCGAGAAGTCACCGAGGTCGGCAAACAGCAGCTTTTCCTTCGCGCAAAACTCACGCATCACACTGCTCACATCCCGCGTGAGCGCTAGGCTCTCCTCCTCGGGGTCCGCTGCCTGCGGCACCGGTCCGGCAATGATGAGTTCAATCCGATTCGTCCGTGCCGTGTCCAGCAGGCTGCGCAGTGCCAGGGCGACATCCGCCGCCGCGATTCCAGCCACGCCGTCCTCCAGGCCATGCGCCACCAGCACCAGATCCGGCTGGCCTTGCAGCCCCACCGTCGCCAGCGCCGATGCCGCCGACACGATGCTGGCCGTGCGCACGGGCTGTAGCAAAATCTCCGGCCCCATCACCATGCTGTTCTTGCTGCGCAGATCCGAACCCGGCCGGATCACCCGCACGCCGCCGGTGTAGTAAAACTGCGTCGCTAGGGCATTCGCAAACACGCCCGCAAAACTCTGGAGCAGCGGGTCCGCGCCTTCATCCACTTGGGCCCCATCCAAGATCGCATCTCCCAGCACCACGATCTGCACACGCTCGCGGCGGGTGAGCTTGAGCAGCGTCTGCGGCAGAAACTGCTGCCAGCGGTCCCGCTGCAGCGGCGAGAGGTCAAAGTAGCTCTGCAATTTCACCGTCGGCGAAGGCAGCTTGGCCTCCGCCTCACGTGCCGCCGCCTGCAAGGTCGCCAAATCGGGTTTCACCTCTGCGGGCACCACCATGGACGGCACGGCAGCCCTCGGCTCCGACACCTGCGCCCGGAGACCGGCCACACCCAACAACGCCACAGCGCCGAGGAGGGAGAAAGTCTTGCGGTTGGAAAACATGGACCGGTATGTCAACGAGACATGCGACGGCTGCAACCGGGGAGTGCATCTGGGCGGAGGTTGCACCGCTGGGATGAATCGCCATCATCACGCTATGTCCACCCTCGCCCCTGCCGCCGTTCTGTATGAAGCCAAGAAGCCACTGCGCATCGAGGAGGTACGTGTGCTGCCGCCGCAAAAAGGCGAGGTGACGGTGCGGATGAAGGCCGCAGGCGTATGCCACAGCGATCTGCATGTGATGAAAGGCGATCTCTCCATGCCAATGCCGATCATCCTCGGTCATGAGGGCAGCGGCGTGATCGAGGCCGTGGGCGAAGGCGTGACTGACGTCGAGGTTGGCGATCATGTGATCCTGGTCTGGCGCGGCTCCTGCGGAAAATGCGAGTATTGCAGCAGCGGCCGTCCCGCGCTGTGTGACATGGGTACGGCGATGCGCTTCACTGGCCTGATGCCCGACGGCACCACGCGGTTTCAGAACTCCGCTGGCGAGAGCATCCGGCATTACGCGGGCGTTTCGGCCTTTTCATCCCTCTCCACGATGCCGCAGGCCTCAGTGGTGAAGATTCCCAAGGAGTTCTCTTTTGAAAAAGCCGCGCTCATCGGCTGCGGCGTCATCACCGGCGTGGGCGCGGTAGAGCGTGCGGCCAAAGTGCAGCCGAACAGCACCGTGGCCGTGATCGGCTGCGGCGGCATCGGTTTGAATATCATCCAAGGTGCCCGCATGGCCGGCGCGCGGCAGATCATCGCCGTGGACAAATTTACGCGCAAAGAAGGCGACGCGCGGCAGTTCGGCGCGACGGATTACGTGGATGCGAACGCTGGCGACCCCGTGCAGGCAATCAAAGACCTCACTGACGGCAAAGGCGTGGATTATGCCTTTGAAGCTTACGGTTCCGGCAAAACCGCCGAGCAAGCCTTCGATGCGACAAAAAAAGGCGGCATGTGCGTGATGGTAGGCATCACCAGCGCCGCCGATCGTGCCGCGATCAACGTGAACCAGCTCGTCTATGCCGAGAAAACCCTGCGCGGCAGCCTCTACGGCAGCACCCAGCCACGCACCGACCTGCTGCTACTCATCGGCATGCATCAATCCGGCCGCCTGATGCTGGATGAACTCGTCACCAAGCGCTATCCGCTTGAAGGCATCAACGAAGCTTATGACGAGCTCCAACGCGGCGAAGTGGCGCGGAGTTTGATCGTGTTTGAGTGAAGTAGTCCTGAGCTTTAGCTCGTGCCTCCCACCTCCCGCCACTCTCAGCACCATGAGCAATCTAAAGCTCTCCACTACTTATCGCCCGCTTAATCGCATTCTTCCGGGTAGAGCCGTCCGTTGCCAGACGGCTCCCCCACAGACCCGTACGAGCCCAATTAAGGCATACGGTTCCTCAGATCAGGACTTCGCGTTATAGATGGAATGCACGACCCTGGG
>JBDNIB010000446.1:0-2430 GCA_041688535.1 Prosthecobacter sp. | reverse complement strand
GGAGATCAAGCGTGACATGGAGGCGGAAAAGCCGATGGACCGACTGTTGTGCGCGGATGTGGGCTTCGGCAAGACCGAGGTGGCGATCCGTGCGGCGTTCAAAGCGGTGATGGGTGGCCGGCAGGTGGCGATTTTGGTGCCGACGACGGTGTTGGCGCGTCAGCATTGGGAGAACATCCGCCAGCGCATGAGCGAGTTCCCCGTGACGGTGGAAATGCTCTGCCGCCTCACGCCGGCGAACCGTGAGCGTGAGATTTTGAAGGGCATCACCGATGGCACAGTGGACATCGTCGTCGGCACGCACCGCGTCATTTCAAAGGATGTGCGCTTCAAGAATCTCGGCCTCGCGGTGATCGACGAGGAGCAGCGCTTTGGGGTGAGGCACAAGGAAAAGTTCAAAGACCTGTTTCGTCTGGTGGACGTGCTCACGCTCAGCGCCACGCCGATTCCGCGTACACTTTACCTCGCGCTGATGGGCATGCGTGACATGAGCACCAGTGAGACACAGCCGCCGAACAAGCAGGCCGTGCAGACGATAATCTGCCCGTATGACGAGCGCACGATCAAGCAGGCCGTCGAAGCGGAGATCGAACGCGGCGGGCAGGTGTTCTTCCTGCACAACCGTGTGATGACCATCGAGAAGATCGCGCAGCGCATCCGCGAGCTGTGTCCGAACGCCCGTGTCATCATCGGTCATGGCCAGATGGATGCCGAACTGCTGGAGGACGTGATGCACACTTTCGTGGATGGGAACGCTGACGTACTCGTTTGCACCACGATCATCGAAAGCGGCGTCTATATTCCGAATGCGAACAAGATCATCATCGACCGTGCGGACCGCTTCGGGCTGGCGGATTTGTATCAGCTTCGTGGTCGGGTGGGTCGTGGCGGTGTGCAGGCGCATGCCTACCTGCTGTTACCGCGTGATGCCGTGACCGCTGGCGACGCGCGCAAGCGCGTGAATGCCATCAAGCAGTACACCGGCCTAGGCAGCGGCTTCAAAATCGCGCTGCGCGACCTGGAAATTCGCGGCGCGGGGAATCTGCTCGGCACGGAGCAGAGCGGTCACATCGCGGCGGTGGGTTTCGATTTGTACTGCCAGATGCTCAAGCAAAGCGTCGCGCGCATGCAGGGGCGGCGCATTTCCAGGCCGGTCGAGGTCGGACTGCGCACGGATTTCCTGGTGATGAGCGAGGCGCTGATGCTGCAGGCCGAAAAAACGGCCACACCGGCCTTTTTGCCTTCGTCATTCATCGAAGATCTCAAACTGCGCATTACCGCGTATCGCCAGCTTGGCGAGGTGATGACGCGCAAGGAACTGGACGACCTCGAAGCGCAATGGCGGGATCAGTTTGGCGAAAAACTGCCCCATGCCGTGCAAAATCTCCTGGCCTGCGCCTCGCTCCGGCTGGCCGCCGCCCACGCAGGCATCAGCGAGATCGAAATCCGCGAACGCAAGCTCATGCTGACGCGCAATGGCAAGCTGGTGATGATCCAGGGCAAATTCCCGCGCCTCAACGCCCGTGAAGGCCACAAGCAACTCGCGGAGACGCTGGCGATGCTGCGGACGCTGTAATCTCAGAGCAACTGGGCGAGCGTCGTGTCGAACAACTGCTGTGCCGTGGCCGCGCCTTGTGCGTAGCCGATTTTAAGACGACCAGGCAGTAGCGGGGATGGGCGTGGATGTGTGGTGGTGATGAGGGTGATTTTTTTTCCGTGCAGGCGGGCCAGCTCCATGCGGTCGGTCAGGACTTGGCATTTCAGGGACTCAATGGAGGAACCCATGGCGTCCAGCAGACGGCCCGGTAGCATCCTTGGCAACCTCCCAGCGGGCTGCGAGATACGGTGCATGATGATGTGATCAATGCGGTCATCCGTGAGCCAGGGATCAACGGGATGCTCATGCACGATGCCGCCGTCGGTACACATGCGGCCGTCGAATTCGAGCGGCGAGAACAGCGTGGGTACGCATGAGCTGGCGGCCATGGCGGTGGCGAGCGGGCCGTGTTCTGCGAACAGGGTTTCGCGCTTCGCCAAGTCGCTCAGTGTGATCATGAGCCTTGGCTGAGTGAGCGACTCGATGCTGCGCTGGCCGACGAGTTTTTCAAAATGGGCAATGGCTCCGGTGGGATCGAGAAAACCGGGGTGGCGGTGATAGTACACCGTCACGAACTGATGCCAGATCCAGCGGGTGCGGCTGGCGAAGGCAAGGTACAGCCGTGGGCTGAGCGTCGCCTGCTTGATCGCGTCTTGCTCCAACCCTGCGGCATACAAACCACCGGTGATGGCACCGGCGGATGCGCCAGCCATGGCGACTGGCCGTACGCCGAGCGCATGCAGTCGTGCCATGAGGCCGGCATGCGTGGCGTAGCCCATGAACGAGGCACCGAGTGAGATGGCGATGCGTGCTGGCGGCTTCATGCGGTCTGT
>JBDNIB010000445.1:0-5090 GCA_041688535.1 Prosthecobacter sp. | reverse complement strand
CATTCTCGAAGACAAGGACTGGGACGGCGTCGCCGAAACACGCAAAGTCTTCACCGACAACGTGCAGATGCTCACCAGCGTCGAAGTCGGCCGCGGCGGTGTGTGGCTGATGTGCCCGCCGCAAGTTTTGTTCATCCCGGATCGCGATGGCGATGACATCCCTGATGGCGAACCCGAGGTCGTGCTCGACGGCTTCACCGTCGCGAAGGACAACTACCACAACTTCGCCAACGGCCTGCGCTTTGGCCCCGAGGGCTGGCTCTACGGACGCTGCGGCCATTCCTGCCCCGGCAAGCTCGGTATTCCCGGCACGCCGGATGAGCAGCGCATCCCGATGAAAGGTGGCATCTGGCGCTTTCATCCTGAAAAGAAAATCGTCGAAGTCCTCACCCACGGCACCACGAACCCCTGGGGCCATGATTGGGATCAAAACGGCGAGATGTTCTTCATCAACACCGTCACCGGCCACCTCTGGCATCTCATCCACGGCGCGCATCTCGTCGATTCCCATGTCAGCAACCCGCTCATCTACGAGCGCCTCGACACCATCGCCGATCACTACCACTACGATCGCACCGGCGCGTGGTCCGATTCCCGCGATGGCAAGGCCAACAGCCTCGGCGGCGGTCACGCGCACATCGGCATGATGATCTACCAGGCCGACCAGTGGCCCGCATCCTACCGCAACAAGCTCTTCACGCTGAATATGCACGGTCGTCGCGCCAACGTGGAGCGCCTTGAACGCAACGGCAGCGGCTACATCGGCAAACACGAGCCCGATGTCTTCCTCAGCGACGACCCATGGTTTCGCGGCATCGAAATCAGCACCGGCCCCGACGGCAGCGGTTTCATCCTCGACTGGAGCGACACCGGCGAGTGCCACGACTCCACCGGCGTCCACCGTACCAGCGGCCGCATCTTCCGCATCAGCTATGGTGATGCAAAGAAACCCGAGAAGCCCTTTGCATGGCGAAAGCCGTGGCCGAAGGCCGATTTGAACTCTCCAGACGAACACGCACGCGTTTTGGCAATCCGTGAGCTCACGCAGTTCTGGCCGATCGACACAATTATTGGTCCTCTAGATCACTTCAGGTACTTTGTCACTGAACCCGTGGACGCGATGAAACTCCTTTTGATGACGGCTGTGAATGACAAATCGAGTCTTGTTCGCCTCACGCTAGCGTCAACCCTCCAACGGCTGCCGCTTTCTCACAGGCCTGATCTGGCGGCGATTCTCCTTTCCCACACCGAAGATGCCAGCGACCCGTTTTTGCCCTCCATGGTATGGTTTGGCATCAGCCCGCTCGCACAGCATGATCCGGCAGCACTCGTCACCATCGCCAAAAACTGCACCTGGCCGAAAACACTGCGCTGGATCGCCCGCAGCCTCGCCACGCAGCCAGAGGCGCTGAATGCACTTCTCGCTCAAGCCAAGCCCGAACAAGTCGAAGCCATCCTCGAAGGCATGGCCGACGCATTCAAAGGCATCCGCAAGGCTCCGCAGCCAGCAAACTGGGCTGAGTTCGTAGTTCGGGCTTCAGCCCGTTCTGGATCGCTGGAATCACGGGCGGAAGCCCGAACTACCAACATCCGCGACCACAGCATCGTCGTCGGCGATGGCCGCGCGCTGGATGACGTGAAGCAGATCGCGCTGGATGCCAAGGCGGACATCCTCGCCCGCGAAGCCGCGCTCAAAACGCTCATCGAAGCCCGCCCCCCGGATCTGCGCACGATCTGCACCCAGCTCCTCGACGTGCGCATGCTCAACACCACCGCCGCACGCGGCCTAGCCCAGTTCGACGATCCCGAAATCGGCACCCAGCTCGTCAAAAACTACCGCAAGTTCGCGTCCAGCATCATGGACACTCTCGTCTCCCGCCCCGCCTTCGCCAAAGCCATGTTGAATGAAATGGCCGCTGGAAGAATTCCACGCACCGACCTGAACGCCTTCCACGCCCGCCAAATCAACGCCTTCAAGGATGAAGCACTCTCCAAACAACTCGCCAACGCCTGGGGCAAGCTGCGCGAGTCCGCCGCCGACAAAAAACAGCTCATCCAGAAAGTGAAAGCCCAGCTCACGCCCGCAACACTCGCGAAGGCGAATCTCAGCCAGGGACGCATACTCTTCACCGCCGTCTGCGGCTCCTGCCACATCATGTACGGCCAAGGCGGAAAGATCGGTCCCGATTTGACCGGCTCCGGCCGTGCGAACCTCGATTACCTGCTCGAAAACATCGCCGATCCCAGCAGCGTGGTCAGCGCCGACTTCCGCATGAGCCTGCTAACGCTCAAGGACGGTCGCACCCTCAGCGGCGTCATCGCCGAAACCAACGACCGCATCCTCACCCTGCGCACGCTGACAGAGACGCTGACAGAGACGCTGACATTAGATCGCGCTGACATCGTCAAACAGGAAACCTCGCCGCTTTCCATGATGCCCGAAGGCCTGCTCCTCGCCTTCCAGCCCGACCAGGTGCGTGATCTCATCGCCTACCTCATGCATCCGGTGCAGGTGCCGCTGCCGAAGTGATGGAGCGCGAGTATGGCTTTAGCCTACTCGCCACTTTTCCATCCCACCGCCTTCGATTCACCACATCACGTCCTAATCGCCCCCCCCTGGAAAATCCCACACTTCAGGATAGCCAGGCGAGTAAAATACTCGCGCTCCATCCCCGAAATCACGGGGGCATTTGAGCCAAACTTTATTTGGCAGGTCCGCCACCGCCTGCTGTATTTCCCGCATGGCACAAGGAACCCTTCTCATCACCGGCGGCGCCGGCTACATCGGCTCGCACACAGTGCGTCATCTCCTGGAGCAGCACGAACGCATCGTCGTGCTCGACAATCTCGTCTTCGGTCATCGTGCCGCCTTACCGTTGGACCGCATCACGTTTGTCGAGGGCGACATGTGCGACGCACCACTCATGGAGCGCCTCTTTACCGAACATCAGCCCGAGGCCGTGCTACACTTCGCCGCCTTTGCTTATGTCGGCGAGTCCGTCACCGATCCGCTCAAATACTACCGCAACAATCTCGCCGCCCCGCTCACCCTGCTGGGGGCCATGCAGCGGCATGATTGCAGGCGCTTCATCTTTTCCTCCACCTGCGCGACCTACGGTGATCCAGTGCGCATGCCCATCGACGAATCGCATCCGCAGTCTCCGGTGAATCCGTATGGTGCCAGCAAGTGGATGCTGGAACGCGTGCTGCGCGACTGCGGCCACGCCTGGGGCCTGAAATCCGTCTTTCTGCGCTACTTCAACGCTAGCGGCTGCCATCCGAGCGGCGAAATCGGCGAAGATCACAATCCCGAGACGCATCTCATCCCGCTGGTGCTCCAGGCCGCCGCTGGCACGCGTGCAAACATCACCATCTTCGGCACCGACTACGCCACGCCGGACGGCACCTGCATCCGCGATTACATTCACGTCTGTGATCTCGCCTCCGCCCATGCCCTTGCCTTGAAATACCTGCGCGACGGCGGCGACACCATCGCCGTGAATCTCGGCACAGGTCGCGGCTTCAGCGTAAAGGAGATCATCGCCACCGCCGAGGCAGTCACCGGAAAAACCATTCCCGTCAGCTATGGCGACCGCCGTGCGGGCGATCCCGCGGAGCTGGTCGCCGACCCCGCGCGGGCTGAAACGGTGCTGGGCTGGAAGGCCCAGCATCTTGATCCGCGTGACCACATCGAGAGCGCTTGGCAGTGGATGAGCGGCCCAAATAGCGGCCGATACTCAGAAAATTGAGCAAAATGCTCCCGCCTTTGTCTATGACCCGGCAGACGATTCAGCGCCTGCTCAGATTCATCATGTCACGCCTTTCGCACATCCTACCCATCCTCGCCTTGTTTTGGGGCAGCATCGTAACTCATGCCGTTGAACTCATTGGCAAACCAGTTGTCACCACCACTGCCAACAGCGCCACGCTGGAATGGCGCACCGATGTGGCCTGCGGCACGCGAGCGCAGTTTGGCACCGATCCGGCACAACTGACGCAGAAGGCGGAGGGCGCAGTGACGGCCCAGCATCGCCTCGATCTCACCGATCTCGCCCCAGCCTGCACCTACCATTACAGCGTGGGCAGCGCCCGCACCCACTTAGCCACCGGGAGCTTCAGCACGACCGCCGCCAAAGCATCGCTGATGCAGAAAATCATCAGCGCCATCACCCCCGGCACCGCCCCCACTGCCACCGGGCCCCAGCAGGCTCCGCCCGCCGGTGTCACCTGGGGCCATCCTGACTCGCTGCAGGATCATTTTGACCGCCATGGCCGCGACTTTCAAAGCCGCAACCCTGAACACTACGCCGCGCAGGCATGGGAGTTGCGGCAGCGTGCCAAAACCGAAAATCTGCCGATGAAACTCGACGACAGCGACGGCACACTGCGCGTCTGGGAACCCAAGACGCGTGCGTTTGCCGCCTATAATCGCAACGGCACCACGAAGACCCTGTTCCGCCCCGAAAACTCCACTTACTGGCAGCGCCAACCTGGACGGACCATCCAAGCGTCCGAACTATCACAGAAAATGCCGAAAGAGCGCTAGCCTCTCCGCCCAACTGATTCAAATTCACCCCCCACCAACCAACCATGAAATCCCCAACCCACATGTGTCCTGTCTGCGGCTACCCCAGCCTCAAGGAAACACCGCGCAGCAGCGAAGGCGGCGGCTCGTACGAGATCTGCCCCAGTTGCCATTTTGAATTCGGCGTAACCGACGATGACAAAGGCGTGGACTACAACGCCTACCGCGAAGAATGGATCACCAAAGGCATGCCCTGGAGTTCCACCACCCGCAAGGAACCCAAAAACTGGGTGCCTGGATCGCAGCTCGCCAATCTCGCCCTGCGCGCGACCCTCAGTCGCGTCAAAGGCCGCCCGCCACGGATCATGCTAGACGCCGTGGCCTAAGCCGCCCCCTTGAGCAGGCTCTTGGCATGCTCACGCGCACTCGCCGCGCTGCCACCGAGCATGCGCGCGAGTTCCTCGATCCGCTCCTCCGCGCTGACGGCCTGAATCTGCGAGCGGGTGGTGTTCCCGGTGATCTCTTTCGTGACCACAAAATGACTCTGCGCCAGTGACGCGACCTG
>JBDNIB010000444.1:0-2125 GCA_041688535.1 Prosthecobacter sp. | reverse complement strand
TCACCGATTATCTCAAGATGATCGAGATGAAGACCGCAGCACTCTTCGCCGTTGCCGCCGAGCTGGGTGCCCGGCTCAATCAGCAGCCCGACGCCGTTCAGGCCGCCCTGCGTGACTACGGCCTCAAGCTCGGCACCGCTTACCAAATTTACGACGACTGCCTCGACATCGTCGGCGACGAAAAAACCGTCGGCAAAACCCTCCGCACTGACCTTGCACGTGGGAAGCTCACCCTGCCCATCCTTTACCTCTTGGAGGGGGCCACCGAGGCGCAGAAGCAGAAGCTCAACCGCATGCTCCTCAAAGGCGAGCCCATGGACACCACCATCCTCGCTGGCATCGCCGACTACGCCGGTGCCGTCGAACGTGCCGTCAATTTCGCGCAAAACATGCTCACCGAGGCTCGCGCCGATTTGATCTGCCTCAGCGCCACGCCGCACAAACAGGCGCTTGAGGACATCGTTGGTTACCTGCACAGCCTGCTCGACCAGTGCCGCGAGATTCATTGAGGCGACGCATCAAAAATCGTTCTCGTCCTCCTACTCGAACTCGTCCTCGATCCTGCCGCGTCCACCATCTCCCGCAGCCTTCGAGCCATCCTCAAGGGCCGCCCTTCTCAGTTCTTCCATGCCTGGACAGCTCGCGATGGCGCATTGACCACCGCCTCAAGTCGTGTGAACTGCGAACCGAGAACAGCGCACCGACCTATGAGCCGCATCCACGACATCCCTGAAAACGACCGCCCGCGTGAACGCCTGCTCCGCCTCGGCCCCCAGGCGCTCTCCGACGCCGAGCTCCTCGCCCTCTTCATCAACACCGGCACCAAAGGCGAAAACGCATTACAAATCGGCCAGCGGATCTTGCGTGACTACGGCTCCATTCTCGACCTGTCGCGTCTGGAGTCCGCCGAACTCACCAAGATCAAAGCCCTCGGCCCCGCCAAGGCCGCCAAGCTCGCCGCCGCGTTCGAACTCGGCCGTCGTGCGCGCGAGGGATCGCAGTCGGACATCGTGCTCGATCATCCACGCCGAGTGTTTAACTTCATCGGCCCAGAAATGCAGGCGCTGAGTCACGAGTCCGTGCGCCTCATTCTGCTCACCACCAAGCTCACGCTCATGCGCTGTGAGGAGGTGTTTCGCGGCAGCATCAATGAAAGCACCGCCGCGCCGCGTGATCTCATCCGCAAGGCACTCATCCACAACGCCCACGCCTTCATCCTCCTCCACAACCACCCCAGCGGCGATCCTACGCCCAGCGACGCCGACCGTCGCCTCACCCGGCGCCTGCGTGAAGCCGCCGAGACCATGGGCATCCTCCTCCAGGACCACCTCATCATCGGCACCCCGTCCGATTCACGCCCGCAGCCCTACTTCAGTTTCAAAGAGCATGGCATGCTGTAGTGACGCACTGCTGGAGCACGCACGCTGTGTTTCATCTCCTGATTGAGAGTCTATCCGGTGAATAGCCATAATTATGAGAGTGCGTGTGTTTGTCGCTGGCGCAGCCAGTCGAGCAACGTCAGGCATCCTGAGCTCGGTGGAAAGGTGTGACCTCAAGGGCATGTATTTGAGCACCAAATCTGTGCCGGGATACACCGTCTCGGTGGCGTTGAGTTCTTCACACAACGTGAAGCAGGCTATCACGAGGGTGGAGCGGGATCCGGTTGGGCTGCAAGTGCTGGGCGCTGGCAACTTGCCAGCGCCCAGCACATGCAGAATGAAGCGATCCCGCTCCACCGGCATGTATCTTAGAGCCTGTCCCAAAGGCTGGCGTTTTTCAATCGGGGCGTTTTCCGCGAACTTGCGGAGATTTTCGAGCGGCATGATGGCCTTCTCTTGGCTGCTTGACGACCTCTTCGCGGCTCTTTGATGGTCGCGGCGGTCTTTTTTCGCCTTTTCTCTCCTCTCGCGGGCATGGCTTCACCTCTTGGTTTGTTGCTTTCCTACAGCTGCTGATCTTTTCCAGATGCTCAGTCGGCTGCTCTCGGCGCAGCCTTTCTCTCTTTGCTCCACTGTGCCTTTTCCGGCTTGGTTTTGTTTGGCTTGGCGGCGATGTCTCTTGGCAGGCGCGCGAGCACCCACAGGTTGTGCGTGAGCACGGCCCAGCCGCAGGCGCGTTCACGCGC
>JBDNIB010000045.1:0-2306 GCA_041688535.1 Prosthecobacter sp. | reverse complement strand
TTTAGATTGGGCCGCGAGGATAGCGGCGAGGCGGTGAAATACGCAATGGGAAATATAGATCATTCCACTGGGTGATTTTGTGCTTGGCGAATGACCGTCTCTTCCGCTAGAAGGGTGCATGGACTTCGACTTCGCCAAATTCGCCGCCGCCTTCTCCGGTTATGTCTGGGGAGTACCTCTCATCGTGCTGCTGTTCGGCACGCACTTGTTTTTGACCATTCGCACCGGTTTCATCCAGCGGTTTTTACCCCAGGCGATCAAGCTGTCGTTCTCGCGTGAAAAGGAAGGTGATGGCGACGTGTCGCAGTTCGGGTCGCTGATGACCGCGCTTGCCGCGACCATCGGCGCGGGTAATATCATCGGCGTGGCCGGGGCGGTGTCGGTAGGCGGCCCTGGCGCGGTGTTCTGGATGTGGCTGACGGGGGTGTTTGGCATCGCCACGAAATACTCCGAGGCCGTGCTGGCGGTGAAATACCGCGTGCAGATGCCGGACGGCAGTTTTGCCGGCGGACCGATGTATGCGCTGGAACGCGGACTCGGGCAAAAATGGCTAGGCGTGGTGTTTGCCATCTTCACCTGCATCGCCGCCTTTGGCATCGGCAACATGTTCCAGGCGAACGCGGTGGTGGAGGTGCTGCGGGAAAACTTCAAACCCGCGGACGACACGCTCCTTCGCTGGGTGACTGGCGGCGTGATGGCGACCATCACCGCAGCGGTGATTCTCGGCGGCGTGAAGAGCATCGCCAAAGTGTGCGGCTTTCTCGTTCCGATCATGGCGGTGGGCTACTTGATCGGCTGTGTGCTGATCTTGATCAAAAATGCCGCCGTGCTGCCCCAAGCATTCAGTGACATTTGGAATGGCGCGTTCGCCGGTCAGGCGGCGGTGGGCGGTTTCCTGGGTGCCACGATCAGGCAGGCGGTGCAGACCGGCATCGCCCGTGGTTTGTTTTCCAATGAGTCCGGCCTGGGCAGCGCCCCCATCGTGGCCGCGGCGGCGCAGACGCGCAATCCGGTGCGGCAGGCGATGGTGTCCTCCACCGCCACGTTTTGGGACACCGTGGTAGTTTGCGCCATCACCGGACTGGTCATCGTGAGCAGCGGCCATTGGCAGGAAGGCATGGCCAAAGGGGCGCTGACCAATGCTGCGTTCGCCGACCTGCACACCTTCGGGCCTTACTTCCTGCTTTTTGGCCTGACCACCTTTGTGTTTTCCTCCATCCTCGGTTGGAGTTACTACGGCGAAAAAGCCGCTGAATATCTCGTGGGACCACGCGCGGTGAAGCCCTATCGCATCCTGTGGGTGATCATGGTTCTCGTCGGCGCGGTGCAGCCTGCTGCCGCCGTGATGGACTTCTCCGACGCCGCCAACGGTCTCATGGCCGTGCCGAATCTCATCGCGCTGATTTGCCTGAGCGGTGTCATTGCCGCAGAAACAAAGGCGCACCGCGCCGACCTGACCGGCAAGAGCTAAAAAATCTGTCGTCCCACTTGCAACCATGGCATCGGCCTCTATTCTGCCCGCCCTCGATCCACTGCCTCATAGTGTAACGGTAACACCGCAGATTCTGAATCTGTTATTCAAGGTTCGAATCCTTGTGAGGCAACCATTCTGAAGAGTGGGTCTGTGGTGGTTTCGGGCAAACCAATGCGCTGAGCGGCCTGCGTCAGGGGATTGGATGCCGCTACGGCACAATCTCGTTGGAGCCGACGTAGAGCCAGAGATGCACGCGGTTGTTGCGAATGAGGGCACGTACAGTCGTCTCGGCTTTGCCGAACACAGTGGTCGGCATATATTCAAGCTGGATCGCCCAATAGGCATAGCCTTGCGAGGTTTCTTGAACCAGTTTGCCCCATTTCGTGATCTTCGACCTTTGCGGTTCGGTGACCTGCTTTGCCTCCATGCTCTGCAGCATGCAATGATAGGTACCCTGCGGTAGAGCTGTTGGCTCAGGACCTGGTTCATTGGGATCGCCGCTGGGACGCACCACCATTTCCGTGGCCGCTGGAAGATCAGCAACCAATCCCACCGAACAGATGGTTGGCATGGCTAAAAAAATTTACGACGCAACATGCCGTGACAACGGCACGGCATGTCAGTTTATTCTATCCCGGCTGTGCTTTCGCACCAGATCAGCTCTTCACTGCCTGAGCGATCTGCGCGGCGTTGACCGCAGCGTCCAGACGTGCGAGCCGGTGGGCGCTGGAGGCTTGTTCGAGACCTTCCAGAGCACGGTAGGTTTTGCCGACTTTCTCCACCAAGCCGCAGCTAGCCAACTTGATCAGCTTCTCATAGGAGCGCAGGCGCA
>JBDNIB010000443.1:0-2938 GCA_041688535.1 Prosthecobacter sp. | reverse complement strand
GCATGGGCCAGTCGCGCACGAGCCACTGGCAGGCGATGACGAGCGGGAGATGTGCGAGGTAGAGCCAGTAGGCGGCGTCCGACAGGTAGCGGATGGCGCGGTTTTCACGCCTGAGCAGGCGGCGAAACAGGCCCATCATGGCAAAGGTCATCAGCCAGGCATAGAGCACCTGGAGCGCGCTACTGATCGGCCGCCGCAGCTCCGGCCGTGCCAGCTTTTCCCTCAGCCCGCTCACGCCAAAGGAAAACTCCAGGCCGAGCGGATAAATGACCAGCAATGCCACCGGGAGCGCGAGCCACCACCTTCGTCCCAGTCGGCCAGTCGTATCTTCACAGTCGTGGTACAGCACGCCGAAGCCGAAAAACAGCGCGTAGTAGAGCAGCACCTGCGGCATGGGCAGGATGCCCACTGAAGTGTCCGGGCCGAAGCCTGGCGCGGCCAGACCCATGAACGCCTGCGGCACCAGCGTGATCGGAATGAGCCAGAGATACCGTGCCGGGGAGAGCACCAGCCAGTGCGGCGGGCCGCGCCACCGCAGCCAGTCGGCGACCTTGGCAAACACGGCGAAGCCCGCGACTAGCCAGCACAGGAACCACAGGAACCACAGATGATGAAACACCGGCACAAACATCAGCAGGGCCACCCAGTTCACCGCCGCCGGCTTGATGGTGACGCCTTGCTCCGCCGCCAAGGATTGCAGTCGTGTGGTGAGCTTGGCCCGGCCCCGCTGCACCGCAGCACGATTGATCTGAATGCCGAGAAATTTGGCGATGATCTGTGTGATCCCCCAATCAACCTGCATGGATTCCAGCGGCGTGGTGCCAGCGCTGTTCCGGGCCAGGGCGTCCGCGCCCTGTGCCAGCAGCAGCTCGGCGGTTTCCACCTGGCCGAAAAATGCGGCAGCGTGCAGCGCGGTGCCACCATCCGCGTTGCGTGCGTTCACCTCCGCGTTTTGCTCAATCAATAGCTTCACCGCTTCGACGTGTCCGGCGGCGGCGGCCAGGGTGAGCGAGGTGGTGCCGAGTTTTTTGTCGGTCTGATTGATGCCGACATCGCTGGCGAGGAAGCGCCGCACTGCGGCCAAGTCGCCCTGCTTCGCGGCGCTCCAGAGACTGTCCGCCGCAGCCTGGAGTGAACGCTGATAGCTGGACTCCACGGCCCGCGCGCTGATGATCATCTGCACGGGCACGATCGTGACCAGTCCCAGCAGGCAGGGCAGCAGCACGCGCTTGCAGCGCTGCCGCAGCAGCCCGCCCAGTCCGCGCCGCCGCCACAGCATGGCGGTGAAGAAGCCGCTGAGCAGGAAGAACAGCGGCATGCGGAAACCGTGGATCGCGGAGAAAAACAGCCAGAACCCCCCGCTTTGCCGACTGTCCTGCACCGTCCACGGGATCGGCGCAAACGACAGCGCCGCATGCAGTGCGATGCCCAGCAGCATGGCGACTGCGCGGAGCGCGTCCAGATCATGGCGGCGCGGATTGAGCGCGGGCAGGGGAGGCGGCGTCATCGTCCCTCACTTGCCACCCAGGGTGCGTTTGAAAAATGCCGCCATCGCCGGGCCGGTCTGCGCCGCGTGCTCGTTGAACACGCCGTGGCCGGAGCCGCCGATGCGCAAATAGGTCACGTCCTTGGCCCCGGCGGCTTTCAGCGCCACCACCAAGCTGTCACCGTGCTTCACGTTCACCGTGGTGTCGGCAGTGCCGTGGATGAGCAGAAAGGGCGGCGCGTCAGCGGCCACATAGGTGATCGGGGACGCCTGTTTGGCCCGTGTTTCGAGCGTGGCCTCAGCGCCCGCGATCAGGCCGCTGTTCCCCGCACGGCCACCGCCGAAGAGACGGAAGTCCGTCGGCGTGGCAGACGCGCAGACAGCCTGCAGCAGGCTGGACTGCTCCTGAAACGGGCCGTCGCCTTCCAGCCCGGTCTCCTTTTTCACCAGCCCCAGCATGCTGACCAGATGTGCCCCGGCGGAGTTGCCGTAACCACCGATGCGGGCGGGATCGAGGTTGTATTTCTCCGCGTTGGCGCGGAACCAGCGCACTGCGTTCTTCACATCCTCCACGCAGGCGGGGTCGGGAGCCTCATCCAGCAGGCGGTAGTTGAGCGTGATGCACACATAGCCCTTTTTGGCATACTCAAGAGCGCCATTCAGGATGGAACCCATGCGTTTGTCCCCCGTGCGCCAGCCGCCGCCGTGGATGAAGACAATGCCGGGACGCGGCTTCTCCCCACGCTCCTGCGGCATCACCAGATCCAGCTTCCACGCGCGCTCCTGGCCCGCGCGGTAGGCGATGTTCGGCACAATCGTGATGTCAGGTGTCTGCCGCGCCAGCAACTGCTCCTCGGACATGGCCTGCTGGCGGCGCGGCTGGGCCGCCGCCACCTTGCGCCCGTCCTTGCGCGTAAAGTTCGCCTTCATCGGCCCGACTGCCTCGCCTGCGCTGATCCTGCCATCGCCGTCCTTGTCCATCTGCGTCAGCCAGCCCTGCACCCGCCCCTCCGGCGCGGCCTGCTGGGCGGCGGTGATTTGAATGGAAAGCCAGAGGACAAGCAGTGGAGCGGGTGTTTTCATGATTTGGGAAAGCAGGAGCCAGCCAAAACCCCGGTTGAGGCACTTCGTTGCGTCGTCCCCGTCCGCCACTTCCAGCGCCCCATCCAGCATCTAGCAGCGCCGCCTCCCCGGCGGGCTAGGGACTGCCCGCCCTACCTTGTTCACCGCCTCAGCGCATTGATCAGCTCATCCAGCTTGTCGGCCACGGCCTGCACCTCACCCTGCGTCGGCGGATCGCTGATGGCCATCCCCAGCATGGCCACGCCATTGCTGTTGCTGCTCGTACCGCTGATCGCGTTGCTCAGGTCCGCGTTCGTCACCTCGCCGGGCGGTCCCTGCCCACCGTCGCCGCCGTTGCTGCCATCGCTGCCGTTGAAACCCTGGGGGATG
>JBDNIB010000442.1:0-11311 GCA_041688535.1 Prosthecobacter sp. | reverse complement strand
TTGCCACAGGCTGCTTTCGTCTGCTGCTCACGGCTTGCTTGTGATCGAAAGATTTTCTCTCGCCTTTAGCCACCGCTTTCCGCTAGCCTTCGCGTTTTCTTGCCATGGAAACGCCGCTTTCGCCTCTCGACTTCTCCCGCCGTGCCCGCCGCTTGTATGCTGACCGTGAGGCGGTGGTGGATGGCGAACGTCGCTTCACCTACCGCGAGTTCTTTGGGCGCTGTGACCGCTGGTCCGCCGCGTTGCAACAGCTTGGTGTGAGGCTCGGTGACCGCGTGGCCACCATCGCGCCGAACACGCATGCGCATCTGGAGGCGTTTTATGCCGTGCCGCAGATCGGCGCGGTTATCGTGCCGATCAATTTCCGGCTCACGGCGGCCGATTTCGCCTACATCTTGAAGCACAGCGGTGCTCGCGTGGTGTGTGTGTATGCCGATTACCTCGATGCGGTCGATTCCATCCGCGATCAGGTGCCCGGCGTGGAGCAGTTCATCGCCTTGTCCGGCCAAAAAGCCGGTTGGACCGACTACGAGGCCACTTTGGCGGCTGCTGCGCCTGATTTCGTCGCTGCCGATGTCTGCGAGACGGAGATGATCGCGTTGAATTACACCAGCGGCACCACGGCGCAGCCGAAAGGTGTGATGGTCACGCACCGCAACACGGCGCTGAACATTATGGGCCATCTGATGCACACGCGCATCACGGCGGCGGATCGCTACCTGTGGGTGCTGCCCATGTTTCATGCGAACGGCTGGTGCTTCGTGTGGACGATCACCGCCGTCGGCGGCACCCACGTCTGCCTACCGAAGGCTGATCCGCGCCTGATTTTTGCCGCTATTCGTCAGGAAGGCGTCACTCTGCTCTGCGCCGCTCCCACGGTGCTCATCGGCATCGCCAACGCGCCGGCAGAATGTCGGCAAAACATCCCGCGTGGTGTCCGCGTCTTCACCGCCGGCGCACCGCCCGCTGCGGCGACCATCGAGCGCGTGGAAGGCGAGCTGGGCTGGGAAATCACGCACGTCTATGGCCTCACCGAGGTCTCGCCGATTGTCACCATCAGCGAGTCGCGACCTGAGCATGCCACTTTGAATCCCGCCGCTCGTGCGGTCATCAAATCACGCCAAGGCGTCGAGTACCTCGCGAATGCCGAGGTCCGCGTCGTGAATGACGACGGCAACGAGGTCGCGCAAGACGGCGCGACGATGGGAGAGATCATCATTCGCGGCAACGCGGTGATGAAAGGCTACTACAACGACCCCGAGGCCACCGCCAAGGCCATCCGCGACGGCTGGTTTTACAGCGGTGACGCCGCCGTGGTGCATCCCGACGGCTACATCGAAATCCGCGACCGCTGGAAGGACATCATCATCAGCGGCGGTGAAAACATCTCTTCCGTCGAGGTTGAGGGTGTGCTTCTGCGCCATCCCGCCGTCCAGGAATCCGCCGTCGTCGGACTGCCGCACGAAAAATGGGGCGAAAACCCGCAGGCCTTCATCGTGCTCAAGCCTGGAGCCGAAACCACGCCGGAAGACTTGCGCCAGTTTTGCCGCGATCACTTGGCGCACTTCAAAGTACCGCACGGTTTCGAATTCATCGCCGAACTGCCCAAAACCGCGACCGGGAAGATCCAGAAGTATGTGCTGCGTCGCGGGCGGGCGAATATCACGCGGCAGTGAGCGGGCCAATCACAGCAAATCCAGCGCCAGATCGAGTGCGCGGGCGGAATGGGTGAGCGCACCGACGGAAATAGCGTTCACGCCGGTAGCGGCGACTTCCTTGATCGTTTCGAGCGTGATGCCGCCGCTGGCTTCGAGCCACAGCTTGCCGTTCACGAGTTGCACGGCGGCACGCTGCTGGTCGGGGGTCATGTTGTCGAGCAGGAGCATGTCCACGCCGTCGAGGGTGAGAAAATCGGCGACCTGCTGCTGCGTGGCGGCTTCGAGCTGGATGCGCACGCCGGGGCGTTCGGTGCGCAGGGTGTGAATCGCGGTTTGAAGCGCTGCCAGATTGCCATTGGCGGCCAGGTGGTTGTCTTTGACCATCGCATGGTCGTAGAGGCCCATGCGGTGGTTGGTGCCGCCACCGTGAAGGACGGCGGCTTTTTCGAGTAAACGCCAGCCTGGGGTGGTTTTGCGCGTGTCCCAGACCTGGACGGGGTGCGGCTGCACGGCATCGACATAGCGTTTCGTCAGCGTGGCGACGCCGCAGAGGCGCTGGAGGAAGTTCAGCGCGGTGCGTTCCGCTGTGAGCAGCGCGCGGGTGCTGCCTGCGGCTTTGAGCAGGATGCTCCCCTGCACAAAAGAGCCGCCGTCGGGAATGCAGATTTCCACTTCGAGCGTGGGGTCGATTTGATGGAACACTGCGGCGGCGATTTCCGCCCCGGAGACGATGCCTGGCTCGCGGGCGACGATTTCGGCCCTGGAACGAGCATCAAGCGGGATGAAGTAAAGGGAGGTGACATCGCCGGTGCCGACATCTTCGGTGATGGCGGCATGGATCAGGGCAGAAACAGAGGGGTGCATGAGGGAAAGAAGCTAGCGCGGAGGACACAGGTTGCCAGCGTCGGGAAAAACAGGTTGCCAAATCGGGTGAACTGTCCATCTTCCCCGCCCCTCGCCCCCGGCCTGACTGATTCACGGCCTGCGATGCGCGGATTTTAGGAGCGTGTCATGAGCAACATCATCGAAAAGATCAATCAAGAGCAGTTGAAGAAGGAAGTCGCCACTTTCAATGTGGGCGACAGCGTTAAAGTCCACACTCGCGTGGTGGAAGGCGAAAAAGAACGTATCCAGCTCTTCGCAGGCATCGTCATCGCCCGCAAAGGCTATGGCATCAACGAAGCCTTCACCGTCCGCAAGATTTCCTATGGCGAAGGCGTGGAGCGTGTGTTCCCACTGCACAGCCCGAAGGTGGCGAAGATCGAGGTCACCAAGATCGGTCGCGTCCGCCGTGCGCGCCTGCATTACCTGCGGGAGCGTCAGGGCAAGGAAGCCATGTCCGTGAAGGAAAAGGTGCAGTCCAACGTTGGCTGAGCTAAATCCAGCGATTTTAATCATGAAAAAGGGGAGGGCTGCAAAGCCTTTTCCCTTTTTATCGTGATTCGTTTCCGGTTTGAACAGGACGGGGTTCTCCGTCCTGTTCGCATCAACCGTGCGTTATTTCTTCTTCTTGCCCATGACCAGGGTCAGCAGCAGCACCACGATCACCACGCCCATGCCGATGTAGAGCAGGGTGTTGGTGTCCATACCTTCTTCAGCGGAAGAGGGCATCGGCTCAGCCGGGGCTGCCTGTGGCTGCTGCGGGGGGGGATAATAACCTGCTGGAGGCGGTGTCGCTCCTGGGGCTGCCACGGGGGCAGGGTAAGTGCCTGGAGCAGGAATAGCTCCAGGCTGTGCGACAGGAGCGCCGACGGCGGGAGCAGGAGCAACCGCTCCGGGTGCAACTCCTTGCGCCCCCGGTGCTGGCATGGTTCCTGGCGCTGCCGGGACAGGGGCGGCTGCGGTGCCACCGCCTGCAGCGGCAGCGAGGGCGGCGGCCACGCGGGCATCCATCCCTGGATCAGTGTTGCCAGCGATGGCTGATGAGCCGCCAGCCACAGTGGGCGCACCGCCGGGTACCTGTTGCTGAGCAGTCAGCATGGCAAGCTGCTGTTGGGCGTAGGCATAGCGTTGGCGATAGGTCTGGAACACGGACTGGTAGAACTGCATGCTGGTGGGGTCCACCCCAGCGGCGGCGGTTTCACCTGCGAGGATGGCCTCTGCCATCTTTTTCAGCTCCTCGGCATCCTGGGCAGCCTTGCTGTCCGCGCTCATGAGGCGTGCAATGGCCTCATTGACTTTGCCGATGGCAGCGGTGTCGATGCCCTTGAGACGGGTTTTTTCGGTGACAATGTTGGCAGAAAGCGTCTTCAGGCTTGGCAGATCGTACTTGTAGGGGGTGTACCACTTGCTGGCCTTGCGTTCCAACTCGTAGGTGGTCTTCCACTGCTCGGTTTCACGCTCAATGGCGCTTTTGGTGCGGCTGAGATCCGGCTCGATGAGTTTTTTGATGCTCTCATCACGCATTTTCTGCAAGGTCGGCTGATCTTTGATCATCTGCTCGATCTGCGCGTCGAATTTCGTCAAAATGGCGAGCGCGTCCTCGACGGCCTTGGGATAATAGATGGAGGCGATGTAACCACCGCGTGGATTGGACAGCTTGTCGAATTCCTTGAGCGCCTCAATGTAATCCTTGGCCATCATTTTTTCCAGCATGGCGGCCCGCAGGCCATAAGCCTTGATGTTGAGGCTGTCCGCTTTGGCCTGTTCAGGAGTCAGCCAGCGGCCCTCCATCTTGATGCCCCCGGCGACGACTTTTTCTTTCTCCTCCTGCACTTCAGCCACCATTTTTTCGACCTCGGCGGCCTCCTTGGTGCCGGGATAGCGGTTCACAAACGGACGCAGGCGGTCCTGGATGAGCTGCTCGTATTTCTCCGCCGTCATGAGATCCACCGTGGGCAGCAGCGCCTTCAGCTCAATGAACTCCACCTCCTCCGGCTTCTGTTTGAGAATGCCGCCTTCAGCGATGTCGGTGCGGAGAATGTCCTTTTCGTCCCAGATCTTCGGCGTCAGCTTGTAGCGCATGCGGATGGACTGCGGCGTTTCGGAAAGGATGTTGCCCTCCAGCGTTTTGCCATCTTTGAGCGTCACCATGTCAGCGTGGACAAAACCGGTGCTGCAAACAAGGGCAAGGAAGGCAGATTGGAGGCGGCTCAATTTCATGGATGTTGCGGTTGGGATGAGGGTACGTGGAAAATAGCGAGGCGCATCAATTAGCGCGAGTTTTGAGAAATAACTCAAAACCATGCCACGAGTAAAGAACGAACCTATTTTTCCGTCGTTTCTCTGCATTCAAGGCTGCTGGACGCGGCGTTTGAGCACGATGCGCTTGAAACGGGCGCTGCCATCTTGGCTCACGCTCATGACGCCGGGATCCTCGGCGAAGACGTTGTGAATCAGGCGGCGGTAGTAGCTGTTCATCGGCGGCAGGTCGGCGTTCTGGCCAGTGGCGCGCACACGCTCGCCCAGTTCCTTCGCCCGGGCGACCATCTTGTCCTCCCGCATGGAGCGGTAGAACTCCACGTCCACACGGATGCGCGGGGCGTCCTTGATGTGGCGCTGCAAAATGCGGTTCACCAGATACTGGATGTCGTCCAGCGTCTCGCCACGGCGGCCGATCAGCGTTTCCGAGTCGTCGGTGAGCAGTTGCAGCGTGGGGCCGTCAGGACCGTTGTCCTCCTCGATTTGGACGACAAAGCCCAGATAACCGAGCATGGTGTCGAGAATATGGCGGGCGTGTTCGAGGGGCGTCATGGGCGGCTAGCCTCCAAGGCGGGGCGGTTTTGGGCCTTCTTTCTTATCCTTATCTTTTTGGCCCGGCGTGCTGAAGAATGGATTCTGCGACGGCGGCCCCTTGGGTGCCACCTTGTGCGTCACTTTTTCCAGTTTCGGCTCCGGCATGTAGAGCTTCATGATCCAGGTCTGGGCGATGCTGAAAATGTTCTGCGTGGACCAGTACAGGGCCAGCGCGGCGGCGAAATTGTAGCAAATGAACAGGAAGAAGACGGGCATCAGCATGAAGATACGCTGCTGCATCTTGTCCGTGGTCGCAGGCTGCGGGGTGAGCTTCATCTGCGCCACCATGGTCAGGCCCATGATGAGCGGCAGGGGATTGATGTCGAAACCGTAGAATTGCGTGACCGTGTCCGCCGCAGAAAGGTCATGCACCCATAGGAAGCTCTGCCCGCGCAACTCGGCGGCGTATTCCAGCACGCGGTAGAGTCCGAAGAAGATCGGAATCTGCAAAAACATCGGCAGGCAGCCGCCCAGCGGGTTCACGCCGTAGTCCTTGTAGAGCTTCATCACCTCCATCTGCTGCTGCTGTGGGTTGTCCTTGTTCTTTTCCTGCAGCTCCTTCATCATCGGCCCCAGCAGGCCCATGCGTTTCATGGTCGAGGTGGACTTCGCATGGATCGGCCAGATGCAGATGCGCACAAAAATCGTCAGCAGGATGACGGACAGGCCCCAGTTGCCGGTGAAGTCGTGCATCCAGCGCAGAACCCAGGAAAGGAAGATGCTGATCGGTTTGAACCAGCCGTAAAACATCGCAAAACTGCGCTGCTTGCCGATCTTGCTCAGGCGGTCGTACTCCTTCGGGCCGAGGTAAATCTGATAGTTCTCGGTGGCGGACGCTCCTGGTGCCAAGTCCACGGGTGGCAGGCCCAGTGCGGCATCGCAGGCGTGGTCTTGGATGTCGGCCTTGTCGGCGTGCGCCTTGTCAATCGGCTGCGCCAGTTTGCGCTGGGTGGCCCAGAACTTCCCCGGAGCATCCTTGGGTCCGGTGCGGGTGATGATGTGGGTGTAGAAACGGCCCATCACCCCGGCGTAGCGCAGGGCGGAGAAGGATTGGCGGAATTCTGTCTTTGCCTCGCTGAACCAGCCCTTCCCGAAGTAGTCGGCCATGTGGTAGTCCGCATCGCCGGAGTTGTTGTAAAAAAAGCCTTCGTAGCGGGCGTCGTCATGCTTCAGGGCGTTCGAAGCACCCGCATACAGATAGTATTCCTCGGAGCGGTGTTGGGCTTCGCCGGTGTTCTTGAACGTGATCGCAAGGTCGATCAGATGCTCGTCGCTCTCAGCGCCCTCGGTCAGCGTGTAGGTCTTCGTCACCACGATGCCCTCAGCGCTGGTACCTTCAAAGGTCGCGCTTTTGTCGCTTTTCGCGGTCAGCTTGTATGCGATCACATCCAGTCCGCCTGGCTCACGCCGCAGCGCGCCGATTGGCTCCAAGCCGTTCTGGTTCATCGTCACACGGTCCGTGCCAGCCAGCACCGCACGGGCGATGCCGCCGCCTTTGGAGCTGAGCTCAAAGGTGACGCTGCCTGCGGTGAGCGCATGCGTCTCCGCAGGAATCTCGGGAACTGCTGGCACGACGGCAGCAGGCGTCGCGGTCGCGGAGCCGGGAGTGATGGCAGTAGCCGGAGTATTGGCCTCCGCAGGCTGCTTGGCGATTTCCTCCTGCTTTTTGCGCGCCGTCTCGGCCTGCGCCAGCTTTTGGTTTTCCTGCATGTAGTGCCAGTTCACCCCCATGAGGATGACGCACAGCGTGATAACGATCCAACCTTTACGGTCCATGAAATTAGAGAGGGGTGAGAGGAGAGTGTGAGAACAATGACGAATGCAGAATGACGAATGCAGAATGGCATTCGTGCCTGCGGGTGTGCAGTCGGGTGGGATTCGTCATTCTGGTTTCGTCATTGTTGTTTCGTCATTGTTGTTTCGTCATTGTTGTCCGGCACCGGATCATGCCCATGACCACCCCAGGGATGGCAGCGACCGATGCGGCACAGGCCCAGCCAGCTTCCGCGCAGCGCGCCGCGTTTTTCCACGGCTTGCAGGAAATACTCCGAGCAGGTCGGGGTGAAGCGGCAGCCCGAGCCGGGGCCGCCGAACGCATGAATGACGGGAGAAATGAACAGTTGATAGCCACGGATGAAAATTCGGATGAGCCATTTCATGGGGTGGCGGCAGCAGTCGGTTTGAGCAACTGCATGCGCCGTGCCAGCCGCAGCCAGTCTTGTTCCAGTGCAGCCAGTGTGGCCTGCGGGGCACGCCAGCGGGCGATGATCACCAACTGCCAGCCGGGGGCGATCTCCGCACGGTGTGCGCGGACGATCTCACGCAGGAGGCGGCGGATGCGGTTGCGCACCACGGCATTGCCCAGTCTTCCCCCGGTGATGAGGCCAAACTGGAACTCCGCCAGTGTTTCCACCCGCAGCACACCCAGCACCAGAAATTTTCCGGCCTGACTGCTGCCCTGTGCCTTCACCCGCGCGAAGTCACGCGCGAGTTTCAGCCGCAGGTTCGAGGGAAGGCGCATGGGGGAGCGCGCCGCAGTGGCGTTTAGGCGTGCTGCTGGACGTGGCGCTTGAAGTGGATTTCCACGCCCTTCGGCAGGAGACGTTTACGGCCGGCGCGGCGGCGACGGCGCAGGATGTCGCGGCCATTCGCGGTCTTCGTGCGGGCGCGGAAGCCAAACTGCTGCTTGCGCGTGCGTTTGGATGGTTGGTAGGTCCTGAATGTCTGGCTCATGTGCGTGTGGGGTGGTGAAAAAAATTTTGAAAATATTAGCTCAGACCGGACAAAAAACGGCCTCCCCTCGAAAAGGGGGCGCGAAACTAGCGGGAGCCGCCCATTTGTCAATCAAGCGATCAATTCGCTTAAAAATCTCTGTTTTCGGCGTTATGCCTCGGCCATGAAAATCCTCTTCGCCGCCTTTGCCCTGCCTCTCATCGGTTTTGCCGCCGAACCCCCGCCCGTCATCCCGCTCTGGCCCAATGGTGCACCGGGTTCTGAGGCGTACGCCGCAGTTCCTGAAAAAACCGAGGGCAGCAACGTCGTCAGCGTCCACAACCCCAGCATCACCCCGTTTGTCCCCGCTGCGGACAAGGCCACCGGCACCGCCGTCATCATCTGCCCCGGTGGTGGTCATTCCAAACTCTGCCTCGGCCATGAAGGCTACGCCCTCGCCGAATGGTTTCAGCAGCGCGGCATCGCTGCCTTTGTGCTGAAATACCGCCTCGCCCGCGAACCCGGCAGCACCTACACTATTCAAGATCACGCCATGGCCGACACCCGCCGCGCCATCCGCCTCATCCGCAGTCGTGCCGCTGAATGGAACCTCAAAACCGACCGCCTCGGCATCCTCGGCTTCTCCGCCGGCGGCGAATTGGCTGCCTTTGCCGCCATGACGAATGATCCCGGCCAAAAAGACGCCGCCGATCCCATCGTGCAGCAGTCCAGCCGCCCTGATTTCCAAGCGCTCATCTACCCCGGCACTTCCGGCCTCTTCAACGCCGAAAAAGGCCTGCCCCCGCTCTTCATCGCCGCCGGTTACAGCGATCGCCCTGACATCGCCGAGGGCATGGCTACTCTCTACCTCAAATACAAGGCCGCCGGCGTGAAAGCCGAGCTGCATATCTTCGCCAACGCCGGTCACGGTTTCGGCTACAAACCCGACGCCAAACCCAGCGCCGCCGCCCGCTGGCCGGAACGTTTTACCGAATGGCTCACCGATAGCGGTTTACTGCGTTAAGGCCGCGCTGATGACCCGAGTGTTTTTTTTCTGCTGCGGGCGACATGGATCGCAGAGTACATGATGATGGAGAACGCAGAAAGTGCAGCGCCGAAAACGAGAATCTGCCGTGCGAAATGGAGCCGCTCGACGAGAAAAGGCTCATACTCGATCAGGGAATGAATACGCAGCAGTGCTATGACGGCGGCAAGCAGGAAGGGGCAAAGAGCGAGGCTAAAGACGCCCGAAAAGTAGGGAGACGCTGCCATGCGACGCCGAGCCAATAGCGGCACCATGATGGCGGCTGCGGTCATGCCCAGCATGAGCAGACACTCGAAACCGTCTCCGGAAAAGATGCGCTCAGTCCACGAAGAGTGGACTTTCATAGCGAACGTGGTCGAATTATTCATGGGCAGGATACGCGCTGGAAGCGTTTAACATTGTTCCAGCATTTTTACGGCTGTGCGCCCGGGTGAGTGAAAAACAACGCGTCTGTCCCGCCAATGCCGGGGGATGGAGGCGGCAGGACATGTTGCCTCGGCATCTTTTTGCCGTCACTGGCTCACCGAGCTTGCCCACGGCGGGGTTCTCTGAAACAATGGGCCAGCATTTTCCATTTACTGCCTGTGAAACCTGACCCGGCCAAGCCTGCTCCCTCATCCGCCGAAGGCGAGTCTTCCAAATACCAGCCGCCAGCGGAGCCGGCGACGGGGAATATCACGCTGGGGCCGGAGGATGTGACCATTGCCATCCCCAAACTTCCGGCGAAGGCACCGGCCGCCCCCACGTCACCGTCTGATGCAGGATTGAGCACGGGGAACGTCACGTTGGGACCGGAAGATGTCACCATTGCCATCCCCAACCCGAGTCGCTCCTTGCCTGCGGCGACGATGGGCGGACAACAGTCGCCAGGGTTGAGCACGGGGAACGTCACCCTGGGGCCGGAAGACATGACCATCGCGATTCCGACCGGCAATAGAACGGGAGCTGTGGCGGCGACTCTGCCGGGCGCGGCGACGATTCAAAGCCATGGCGGGCTGCCGGTGGCGACCGCGTCGTCCATGGCCTCGATGGGCAGCACTTCCAAGCCGCGTTCCCACATGGAGTCGCTCACGGGCAATGACGGCTGGATCGGCGACCGCTACCGCTTGCTGGACAAGCTGGGCGAGGGCGGTTTCGGCGTGGTTTATCGGGCGGAGCAGGTGAAGCCGATTCACCGTATCGTGGCGATCAAAATTGTGAAGGCCGGGGTGGCTTCGGCGGACATTCTGGGCCGTTTCGCCATCGAGCAGCGCACGCTGGCGATCATGGAGCATCCGAACATCGCCCGCATTCTGGACGCGGGCGAGACGGACATCGGCGCGCCCTATTTTGTGATGGAGATGGTGAAGGGCCGCTCCATCACCAGCTACTGCAAGCAGAACGCCCTCGACCTGCGGCAGCGGCTGGCGCTGTTCATCCCCGTCTGCCGTGCGGTGCATCACGCGCATCAGAAAGGGATCATCCATCGCGACATCAAGCCCGGCAACATCATGGTGATGGACGAGGCGGGCAAGGCCGTGCCGAAGGTCATCGACTTCGGCATCGCGAAGGTCATGGAAGGCGAAGGCTCCGGCCACACGATTGCCACCGGTGTCGATCAGCTCGTCGGTACGCCGGGCTACATCAGCCCAGAGCAGATCGAAAACGGCAGCTCGCATGTGGACACGCGTTCTGACGTGTATGCGCTCGGCGGGGTGTATTTTGAGCTGCTCTGCGGCAGGGCGCTCATCACGCCTTCCGACATCGCGCAGAAGCCCATCCACGTCTTGCTGCGCGACTTGGCGGAGAAAGATCCGCCCAAACCCTCCACCATCGAGCCTTCGGTTCAGGGCGATCTCGACTGGATCGCGCTCAAGGCTCTGGAGCGTGATCCGAACCGCCGCTACGGCAGCGCGGACGATCTGGCAGATGACATCACGCGCTATTTAAATTTCGAGCCGATCACCGCCCGCCCGCCAAGCCGCCGCTACCTCATCGAGAAGTTCGTGCGTCGTCACCGTGTCGGTGTCGCGGCTGCGGCGGCCATCGCCTTCGCCGTCATCACCGGCGGCATCACCAGCACCGCGATGTATTTCAAGGCGGAGCGCAACCGCGTCGAGGCCGAGCTGGGCCGCCAGAACCTGCGCAAGTCCTACAGCCGCTCCGATGAGCAGATGGCGCG
>JBDNIB010000441.1:0-2499 GCA_041688535.1 Prosthecobacter sp. | reverse complement strand
TGCCTTTGCCGAAGGCGAGCTGGGTCGCCGCTAGGCCCTGCTGCACCTGCATGAGCTCGCGCATGTAAACGGCGATGACGATGCCACGGGCGACGGAATCGTTCGAGAGGTCGTTGTACTCGCGGGTGACTTCGACCAGCTTCGCCTCGACCTCGGCACGCAGCTCGGTGAGGCGCTCGATTTCCTTCTCGTACTCGCGCACCTTGCGCTCGGCCTCGACGCGCAGGGCGTTTTCGGCTTCGAGGCGTTTCACCAGATCGGTGATGTGGCCGCGCAGGCGGGCCTCGCGCTGCCACTGCACGACGCAGACGGCGCAGAGGCCGAGCGTGATGAGAACGAGCAGCGTGGTGAGCAGGCGCTTCATGGCGGCGGAGCGGCAGCGGCGGTCGGTTTGACGTTGAAGGCGACCTTGGTGAAGCCGACGCGCTTGGCCGCATCGAGCACCTTCACGAGGTCAGCGTAACGGGTATTCACATCAGCGCTGATATACACCGACGTGGCGGGGTCTTGGCCGAAGCGTTCGGACAGTTTGCGGTCCAACTCGGGCAGCGTGATGGCGGACTTGTCGAAATAGACATCCCCAGCGGCGTTGACGGCCAGATTGATCATGTCGGGCTTGAAATCCGACTGCGCGGCGGCGGCGACGGGCAGATTGACCTTGATGGTGTGCTGCTTGCTCATGGTGAGGCTGACCATCATGAAGGAGGCGAGCAGGAAGAACATCACGTCGATGAGCGGGATGATCTCGAGACGCGTTTTGCGCTCTGGGAGTGGCGAGTGGAGTTTCACTGAGAAGTTCTCGGTTCGCGGTTCTCAGTTCGCCGTTTTGGCCCCGACTTTGTCGAAGCCATGCTGCGCGGCGAGAATCAGCACGTTGTTGGCGGCGGCTTCGAGGTCGAATTTCAAGGCGGCGAGGCGGGCGTAGAAGTAGTTCATGGGCACCAGCGTGCCGATGGCGATGCCGAGACCGGCGGCGGTGGCGATGAGGGCTTCGCCGATGCCACCGGTGACTTTTTCGACGGCAAGTTCGCTGCTGCCCATGCTGGTGAAGCTGCCCATGATGCCGGTGACGGTGCCGAGTAGGCCGAGCAGCGGGGCAAGCGTGACGATGGTATCCATGGCGCTCAAAAAGCGGCCTGCATCACGCAGTTCCTGCCCGGCGGCGACTTCCAGCGCGCCCTGCATGCTGGTGTGGCGATGCTGCAGGCCGTGATGCACCATGCGCACGACCGGATCGCTCGATTGGGCTGATTGCGTGATGGCTTTGGTCAGATCGCCAGCCTCCAGGATGACATACACTTCATCGAGCTGCTTGGGCGAGCGTTTGGTGGCGAAGCGCAGCCACCAGAAGACGCGCTCAATGAAAATGCAGACGGCCACCAAGGTGACGACCGCGATGGGATACATGATGGGACCGCCTTTGAGAAAGAGATCGACGGCGGCGTTGGCGAATATGGGAGAGTAGGGCACAGAGCTGAGGGCAGAGAGTTTAGCGCAACTTGAAGGTGAGCGGGAGAGTGAAGCGTTTGGCGGCACCGCCGGGCCAGCGCCAGTTACGTCGCACCCAGGCGGCGGCATGGTCATCGAGGGCGCTGAAGCCGGTGCTGCCGATGACGCTGACGCCTTCCACGGCACCGGAGGGACCGACGCTGATGCTCAGGCGCACGGTGCCCTGCATGCCGGCGCTGCGGGCAAAACTCGGATAAGGCGGCGAGGGAGTGACTAGCTTGCCGCCGCTGCCAGTGGCGCCACTGCCGCCGATGGAGCCGGGACGCGGAGTCGTGGACGGTGTGCCACTGCTACGAGCTACCGTGGGGCGCGGCGGAGCCGGTGCTGGCTTGGGTTTGACCACGGGATCAACAGGACGCATCGCGTCTTCGATTTTGGGAGCCGTGGGAATGGCAAAGATGTCTTCCAGGGTCATCGCTTCGGCGATTTCAGGCAGGTCGAGATTTTCCAGCGGTGTCTCGATAGCCTCGGGAATTTCGACCGGCAGCACGTTTTCCTCCGCAGCCTCCTGCTCCTCAGTGGCGGCGAGCGATTGGAGTTCCGCCATGGAGGTCTCGATCATCGGGAGCTCCTCCGCCAAGCCGAGATCGGCCAGTGTCTTGAGGTGAATCGGCGGCAGGTCGGCGGCGAACATGCCGACGATGCCGACCACCAGAAAGCTCAAGCTGATGCCCACGATCCAGGACAGGGTGATCACCGCCTGCGCCGCAGTCTGCCGACGCGAAACGAGCGCCGCCGGAGCGGCAGCAGGCATGGCAGAGGTGCTGGAACGAACGAGGCCCATGGCGGGCAGAGTGTGTAGCGTTGAGGAGGTCATTGCACAAGACGGCAGCAGAATCGGAGAGTGAAACGCAACGAAAGACTGTCAATTTGCAATTGCGACTCAATCGCAAATAAATACTTGCGCGACGATTCAAGCCGCCCACTATCGGCACTCCTGCGACAGAATCTCAGTATCAACTCAACATGAAACCCCAATCCATCTCCTCC
>JBDNIB010000440.1:0-3002 GCA_041688535.1 Prosthecobacter sp. | reverse complement strand
TGTTGCATCGTTATGGCATTGCGTGGGTTGAGATCGTCCACGGCAACATCGCCGACATGTCGTTTGACGCGTTCGATGCTTTCTACCTCTTCAATCCCTTCGAGGAGCACATCCTGCCCATTCTGCGGGTCGATGATGAGGTGGAGATGGCACCGCAGCATTACGACGATTACACGTTGCATGTGCAGCAACAGCTCGAGCAGCGGCCCATGGCGACGCGCGTGGTCACTTATTATGGCTGCTGTGCCGAAATTCCGGAGTGTTATACCTGCGTCAAGACGGCCTACGACGGCACGCTGAAGCTGTGGATCAAAACGCAGCCCTGTCTGGACGACGATCCAGAATCCTTTGCGGAAGCTGAAAAACCTGCGGCCGAATGAAGTCTCTTTCCCAAACACCAACCCACGAAATAATGAAGCAAACAACCACACAAATCGAAGACCTAAGCCAACTCACGGAGCTGGACGCCAGCAAGCGCCGCCTGGAGTCAGGAACGCCCGAATTCAAAAAACTCAACGTGGAGTCTGATCGTGTTCGCGAGCGTCTGCCTGCCTCGATCCTGCATCATTACGACCTCCGAGTTTCCAAGGGTAAGCGCGGTGCGGCAAAACTGCGCAACAACGTTTGCGGCGGCTGTTATATCTCCCTGCCCAGTGGCCAGATGGCTGATCTGCTGCGGGAGGACATGGGGATTCTCATCTGCGGCAACTGTAGTATCTTGATCCTGCCGGGAGATGTTCCGCCGCCAGCGGCAGCACCCGCAGCTATGGGGAAGCTCGTGACCAAGCCGGTGGTGCGCAAACGTAAAGTGAAAGTGAAGGCCGCGCCTGAGTCCGCCAATCAAGTCGAACCGGCCGAGGAGAGCGCTCTCTGATCCTCCCATTCAATTCAAGAACCTGAACTCCGGTGTCGCCCACAGCGTCTGAATGAACCGCGCCCAGAGGTCGCGAATGTCATCCGCGGAGGCGTTGCCGGAGGTGGCGGAGTCGATGAAATCACGAACCTGGGCGAGTTCCCTGTCAGTCGGCTGGCGCTGGAGAGAGGTTTGGAAGGCGCTGTGGATGCGCTTGCCGATGTCGGGTGATGATTTGAGCACGCGGTCGGCGGCGCTACGGGCCTGCTCGATGACTTGCGGTGCGTTCATCAAGAATAGCGCCTGCGTGGCGACGGTGCTGGTGGTGCGCTGGGCGATGGGCTGGTTGATGTCGGCGAAGTCGAAGACTTCAAACAGCGGATGACGCAAGTTGCGGAAGGCGGCGGTGTAGAGGCTGCGGCGGGTGTCGAGGAACTGGTAGCCGTATTCGATGTTTTGAATCTTTTGGTCGTTGGAGTCGATGGCTTTGACATCACTGACTCCGGGGCCGCCGATGCTGCGATTGAGGGTGCCGGCGGCGACGAGCATGGCATCGCGCAGGCACTCGGCGTCGAGGCGTTTGCGGTTCATGTGGGAGAGCAGGCGGTTGTCCGGGTCGGTTTGTAGTTCGGGCTTTAGCCCGTCCGGAGTGTCGGAACGCGCTAAAGCCCGAACTACCAACGAAGACTGCCGGTAGGTGCGGCTCATGACCATTTCCTTCACGAGATGCTTCAAGCTCCAGCCGTCTGCGATGAAGCGGCGGGCGAGATGATCGAGCAGTTCGGGATGGCTGGGCAGTTCGCCGGTGGAGCCGAAGTTGTCGGTGGTGCGGACGATGCCGGCACCGAAGAGCCAGTGCCAGATGCGGTTGACCATGATGCGGGCCGTGAGCGGATTGTCGGGCGCGGTCATCCATTGCGCGAGCTGGAGGCGACCACTGGCATCTGTCGGTACGACGGGCGCACCTGGTCGCATGGCAGCCTGAATGAAGCCGCGTGGCACGGGCGCACCGAGATTCCGCACGCTGCCGCGAATGTGGACCTTGGCGTTCTCGGGTGCCGAGTCATCGGCTACCGACATCGCTTCGGCTCGTTCGGGCTGCCCCTTTTGCAGGGCCTTGAGTTGCTTTTCGAGGTCGGCGAGCCGGGTTTTGATTTTTTCGAAATTTGAGAACTGCGTTTTGATCTTCGTGAGCTGCTCACTCTGCTTCACGAACTGCTCTTTGAGCTTTTTGGGGTCGGTTGAATCTGTTTTGACGACGCTGTCGTCAGGCTTTTCATCCTTAGGCACGAACTGCACGGCATCCACAGTGACAAAACCCTGTGAGCCGGCGTTGGAGACGAGGACAAACCCCTGGCCGTTCGCTTCAAAGCGATAGGTGCCCAGTGAGGCAAACTGTAGCCCTTTGAGGCTCTCGGTGACCATTCTGACCTCCTTCAATTCCTCGCCGTCGGCATGCAGGATGGTGACAAAGGCGCGTTCCGCCCGGTTGGGGCCGGCGGTGTAGGCGAGCCGCACCTCGTAACGGCCGGTGGCTGGCAGCTTGGGGGTGAAGGTGACGGTTTTCTCACCTTTGCTGTCGTCGTTGTCGCTGAGGTAGCCGCTGCCGATGTAGGGGGCGTAGCTGGTGGAGTTTTTCCACAGGCCCACCTTCTGCGCCTCGCTGTCATCCACGACGATGCCGGGCAGGTCGGTGGCGGCGATGTCTTTGCGTTTGCGCAATTCAGCGCTGCCCGCATCACGCGATTCGTCCTTCGCCTTGGCGATTAAATCTTTGAGTTCGGCAACCTGCTGCTCGTGCTTTTGCATCTGCGCTTCGGCGTCGCCATCGAGGGGGAGCGGCGTGTCGATCCAGTGGGCGACGTTGTCGGTGTAATTGATGAGCGTCTTGGTGCTGCGGAGGATGCCAGCCAGCGCGTAGTAGTCGTGCGTGGAAATGGGGTCGAACTTGTGATCGTGGCAGCGAGCGCAGCCGATGGTGAGGCCGAGGAAGGCGCGGCCCATCGTGTCGAGCTGCTCATCCACGATGTCCATGCGCAGCATGCCTTTGTCCTGCTCCTCGTAGTTGGTGGGGCCGAGGGCGAGGAAGCCGGTGGCGGTGAGCTGGCGGCGGCGCTCGGCGGCATTGGTGTGCGGCATGAGATCACCC
>JBDNIB010000439.1:0-4249 GCA_041688535.1 Prosthecobacter sp. | reverse complement strand
TTGCGCGATTTTCTCGCCCTCACCGACGAAGAGTTCCGCTCGCTCTTTGCCAAATCTCCCATCAAGCGCATCAAACGCCCCGCCTTCCTGCGCAACGTCTGCGTCGCTCTCGGCAACGTCGGCACGCCCGACGATCTCTCCGCCCTCGCTAGCGCATCCGCCGATCCGCATCCGCTCATCGCCGAACATGCACAGTGGGCCATGCAGGAGATTCGTACCCGCCAACAAAGTGTCGCGTAGTGTTCAAAGAACAGGCGGAAATCCAAGCGGCTTCGCTGGATCGCGCTGGCGGAGAGGGAGGGATTCGAACCCTCGGTTGCCTTTCGACAACGTCTGATTTCGAGTCAGGTGCCTTCAACCACTCAGCCACCTCTCCTTTGTTCAGCGAGGCCGGAGAGTACCGCGTCCGCGCTTGAATGCAAGGCGCGGCTTACAATGACTGCCGGGATTTCCAGTTGAGTTCCCCGCGTGCTGCCGCTCTGATGCCGCCGTCATGAAAACTATCGCTCAATTTTTTTCGGTCCTGATCGGACTATTCGCCGCACTTTGTATGGTGATCGGCATCATTCCGCTGCTGGGGGCGCTGCAATGGCCGGTGCTGGTGTTCTGCGTGGTTGGCATCATCTTTGGCGTCTTCCCGGAGAGAAAAATCGGTCTCACCATCAACATCGGCGTCGGTGTGGTGGCGCTGGTGCGCCTCATTTTGGGCGGCGGCCTGGCGTGATCGTCGGTGGCTTCACCTTGCCATGCGGCACGCTCACATGCGGGTTGTGGCGGGATAAGAAGCGCCAGGGGAAATCCACTGCCTGGCTGATGCCGACGCGGATGTCGCTCACGACTTCATGCGTGGTCGGATCGACCAGTTTGAAGCCGCAACCGGGTTGCCGTCCCTTGCCAGCCATCGGCTGGCCGTGATGCTCACCGACGATGCCGAGCGCTTGCGCGAGTTTTCCAGGTCCTGAGCAGAGTTCCTGCGGCTTGTCGCGGTTTCGCCGTGTTTGCATCTCGGCGATCCCGCGTTTTGGCTCCAGGGCACGGATGAGGATCAAACCATCGCGTTCACCGTCTTTGACGAGCAGGTTGAAGAGCCAGTACATGCCGTAGTTCAAATAAACGTAGGCGCTTCCTGGCGGCATGCTGCGCACAAACTCACGCGTGCTGGGCCGGTGGGCGGTGTGGCAGGCGGGATCGTCGGCGGCGGCGTAGGCCTCCGTTTCGACGATGATGCCGGAGCAGCCGTGCCAGACCAGCTCTACACCGATGAGATCATGCGCGACGGTGAGCACATCTCGTTCGAAGAAATCGCGAATCAGGTAGCTCATGACTCACAGCCCCGTCGGATGATCCACAAACATCCACGGGATGCCAAACATCGTCTCAAGGTGCGCTGCCAGCGCCTTCACCCCGAAGGTTTCCGTGGCGTAGTGGCCGCCGTAAAGAACGTTGATTCCGAGTTCCTCCGCCAGCGTGTAGCTCCAGTGCGGGCCTTCGCCAGTGATGAAGGTGTCGATGCCGGCTTTCGCTGCGGCGGCCACCTCAGAACCGGAGCCGCCAGAGGAGATGCCGATTTTTTTTGTCACCGCAGGTCCGCCACGGCAGGCATGCACGGCGCTGCCGCCCAGCGCGGCGCGGAATTTGGTTTCGAGTTCATCGAGCGGCAGGGTCTGCTCCGCAGTCACGCCCACGGCGTTGTCTTTATACTCCAAAAAACCGCCACTGGGCGTCAACCCAAGCGCTTGGGCGATCTGCGCGTTGTTGCCGAGCACCGGATGCACATCCAGCGGCAGATGCGCGCTGTAACCGGCAAGACCGGCGTCGTGACAGAGCTGCAATTTCTGAAACACCGGCCCGGTCCAGGTTTGCAGGCCGGTCCAGAACATGCCGTGATGCACGAGCAGCAAATCCGCGCCTGCCGCGATGGCTTTACGCATCACCGGTAGCGTGGCATCCACCGCCGCGACGATCTTCGTGACCTCGCCACTCCGATTTTCAAACTGGAGGCCATTGAGCGCGTTTGAGTAATCCGCGATCTCCGCGATGCGCAGTTCGGTGTCGAGGTGCGAGACGAGGTCGGTGAGATTCATGCTGGACAGTGAGTGGGGCAGTTCGGTAACATGGGTATCATGTGCATCTTCACCGGAAAAGTCGAGGAGGTCAAAAACACCCGCATCTTTGCGCGATTAAGAACGGATGGACGCCAGTTGCTCATTTACCAGATGTCGGTGAAAATGAACAAGGATCTCGCGATGGTACTGCCGATTCCAGTCAAGGCCGGTTCCGGCGAAAATGCGGTGAAGTTTTTCGATTTCTCGAAATATGAGAACGTGTTCGATGACTTGTGGGACTGTTTTCCCACCTGGAGCTACTCGTCCGGCCCTGCTGCCCCTGCCTTAACTAGCAGAGGAACATTGCCGGTCGTTTCTGTCGGCGCTTATCATGCGAGCTATGTGCCGAAGATTTCGGATTTCAGCCGCCTAGATGCCCGCTTTCAAATGCCAGAAGGTGTTTGGAGAAAATTGCCGGGCTATGCCGACTTCGGCTTTGCGGTGTTCAAGCTGAAGCCGGGCAACGCACAAGTGCATCCAATGGCGTTTTCGTTCCCGACGGCGCTGGCGGGAACTTTGCTCTTCCCGACGCTGCACATCCACGATGGCGAAGTCCACGCGAAGGAGAAATTTGATCACACGCTCTATTTTCAAGACAGTGTCTTGGACACGGTCGGCGGTGGCTGGGAAGAATCTTTTTTACTGCCTGCCAAAATGGTGAAATGCGGCAATACGCATGGCATGATCCGCCCGGACCAGCATGTGTTCCGCAGCGTGATGCGCGGAAAATTTCAGAACGGTGATGTCGTGGTGAAGCCAGTGAAGATTTGAGCATGGCTGAAGTCACACGCTTTGCCCCCAGTCCCACCGGATGGCTGCATCTGGGCCATGCCTTTGCGGCCTTGGTTGCGCAGGAAGCGGCGGCGGGCGGGCGTTTTTTGATCCGGCTGGAGGACATCGACAGCACCCGGGCGCGACCGGAGTATGAAGAGGCGATCTTTGAGGATCTGGCGTGGCTGGGATTGAGCTGGGAGACGCCGGTGCGCCGACAATCGGATCATTTCGAGGATTACCGCACGGCTTTGGCGAAGCTGGAAGCGCGGGGTGTGCTGTATCCGTGTTTTTGCACCCGGCGGGAGATTCAGGAGGAAATCGCGCGGGCGGGCAATGCGCCGCAGGGGCCGGACGGGCCGCTGTATCCTGGAACGTGTCGGAACCGGAGTGCAGCGGAACGGGCCGATCGCATCGCGGCCAGTGAGGCGTATGCGCTGCGTTTGGATGTGGCAAAAGCTGCCGCGCAGGTTCCTGGCGCGCTTGATTGGACGGATCGTGGCCGTGGCTGTTTCTCGGCACAGCCCGCTGTGTTTGGCGATGTGGTGCTGGCACGCAAAGACACGCCAACGAGCTATCATCTGGCCGTGGTCGTGGATGATGCGCTGCAAGGCATCACGCTGGTGACGCGTGGCGAGGATCTGCTGGAGGCCACGCACCTGCACCGGTTGTTGCAGGTGTTGCTCGGCCTGCCGGTGCCGGAGTGGCAGCATCACCGGCTGATCACGGATGACACCGGCAAACGACTGGCGAAACGCGATGACGCACGCTCATTGCGCAGCCTGCGCGAGGCGGGGTGGACGCCGGAGCGCGCGCGGGCGGCGCTGCGCTAATCAGAAAAACAACGGAGGCGGTACGATCTTCACGCCGCCGCTGCCTAGTGGGTTGCCCTTGGTCTCTTCGATCTCGGAGACGACGCCGTCCTTGATGCTGACGCTCAGCGTGCCGCCCTCGACCTTCACATAGATCACGGTTTGCACGTGTTGGCCGAACGAATCGACTCCGGTGGTGGTCTGCGGCCCGCGCTCGTAGATGCTGTACTCGAGTTTTTCCTCCTTGCCCTGTGCGTTGACCTTGGCGCTGGTGCGTGAGGGCTTGCCGAGGGATGCCTGGACCTCCTGCGTGGTCATGCCGAGCGCGACCTGACGGTTCTGAATCAGCTCCTCGACCTGCTGGGTGCGCTCATAGAGTTTTTTGAGGTTTGCCGCCAGATTGGGGTCGGCGGACAGCACGTCGGCCTGACGAATCCAGCCTGCGACCTCCCCATGCCGTGCGCGGCCACGGACGCGGTAGGCCGTGTCGGACATGGCCAGCAGCGTGACCAGCGTGCCAGGGGCAAAGGAGCCGAGCGCGCCCTGAAACTTGCTGGTAGG